>JBAQGU010000906.1:0-2506 GCA_049287975.1 Roseiarcus sp. | reverse complement strand
GCGTGATCACGCTCGACGGCGTCGATATTTCCAAACTCGATCCGAAGGCGCTGCGCCACGAGCTCGCGCTGGTCCCGCAGGACGCGTTCATCTTCGGCGCCAGCGTCGCCGACAACATCGCCTACGGCTCGCCGGACGGATCGCGGAGCGAAATCGTCGCCGCCGCCCGCCGCGCCGCCGCCGACGGGTTCATCGCAGCTCTGCCGCAGGGCTACGACACGCTGCTCGGGGAGCGCGGCGTGACGCTATCGGGCGGTGAGCGCCAGCGCCTCGCGATCGCGCGCGCGATCCTGAAGAACGCCCCGGTACTGCTGCTCGACGAGGCGACCTCCGCGCTCGACGCCGAGAACGAGACGCTCGTGCAGGCCGCGCTCGACGCGCTGATGAAGGGCCGCACGACGCTCGTCATCGCCCATCGCCTCGCCACGATCATGGGCGCCGACCGCATCCTCGTCATCGACGCCGGCCAGATCGTCGAAGAGGGAACCCACGCCCGCCTGCTCGCCGCGGGAGGCCTCTATTCCCGCCTCGCCAAGCTCCAGTTCGAATCCGGCGCCGCGGCGCTGCGCGAGGGGATCGAAGCGGCGGAATAAAGGCGGCCTCCAAAGCTTTTTGCCAAGCTTTTCCAAAACCGGGCTGTTTTCGTCCAAGGATTTCCGGTATTATGTAGCATCGGTCCTGACGGTTGCTACATAATACCGAGGATTTCCAAAGATTCCTTTGGCGGTTTTGTGGGATTTCAACGGGTTACAAGGGAAAAAAATCCAAAGTGTCGGCCTCCAAATTTTTTCGCCGCGCGGGCCTCGCTTTGGACGCATTCTCGGCGCCATGGCGCCGCATTCCGCCAACTCGCGCCGCCAGGGTCGAGCGCGGGTCAGCCCAGGATCGAGAGCGTCTAGGGAGCACGGTGGCGGAGGGCGG
This sequence comes from Roseiarcus sp., assembly GCA_049287975.1. Lineage (GTDB taxonomy): Bacteria > Pseudomonadota > Alphaproteobacteria > Rhizobiales > Beijerinckiaceae > Roseiarcus. The sequence continues at coordinate 1,585 of JBAQGU010000906.1, read as the reverse complement.
GTTCATCGTGCAGCATTAGTTCCGTTCGAGAGAGATTTGAACCTAGCATGAGCTCCGATTACTGAAAAGCAAAAGTCCATCTTTCTGACAAACATAATTCATGCTGCCGTGTTTCGGGCGTGAGATGAGCGAAAGCCCCAGGGCCCTGCGATGGGCGAAGGAGGTACAAGAGCCGATACATCCGCCGAGAGTGGCGCTAGGACCGGGAATTTGTCGCGGCCCATGCGCTGGAACACGAGTTCACCGTCGCCTCCGCGATCATCGAGGCGCGCGGCGACGCCGACAAGACGCAGGAAGGGGTCGCGAGGCGATGGGAACGACGCACGCCGTGGTCGCGCGGCTGGAGAGCGGCGAGACCATGCTTCGGACCAGCACACAGAGTGCTTCGTCAAGGCGACCCCGTACCCGCTTTGCGGATTCGGTTTGAGCCGCAGAAGCCGGGCGAGTCCGCGACCGTAAACCGGCCGATCACCGCACGAAAACGAGCCGCTCACGATCCCGCCGGCGGCAAAAGCGTCGAAAATACCGTCCAACCTGGAGTTCTCCGGGTTCCGAGGCTAGTTTGCACCCAAGTTGTGCAACGAAAAAACTCTTATTTTTCAATGGCCAATTTTGTTACGAAAATCTTGAATTATGCACGCCTCAAAACTCGGCGTTCTGCGACCTTTTGAGAGCGTAGGAATCAAGAATGAGTTTTGAGAGGCGCTTTCGGCGGCGATCCGCGCGCCGCCTCGCCGCCGCTCTCAAATTCCTTTGTTTTGAGATGAGATGTGTCGTTTTCTATCCATCCCATGGAAAATGTCAGTGGCGCTGTCTTTTCATCTCGACATTTATGTGACTTAATGAGGCGACGTTGCGGGTCGAAGCTATATAACCGCACGTGAGGGAGGTTAAAATGAGACTTTCGACAGGTTGGATGTTAGCGCCAGTCGTCTTCGGAATTGGTCTCGTTGGGGATTGGGCATCGGCGGAGCCCACCGTAACAATCGAGACCGAATACCTGATGACCCTCGAAGCACCGCTTGATCCCGCATTCCAGGTTGTAGGTCAGCGCGTGATTGTCAACGTGCCCGCAGGCGGCACGGTTCACGGACCAAAAATCAATGGTACACTCATCCCACCTTCGGGGGATTGGCTCATTCCCATGCCTGATGGCTCTACTCGCATCGACGTTCGGGGGACGATCAAGACGGACGATGGAGAGTTGATCTTCCTCGAATACAATGGAGTTATCTTCGCGAGCAAAGAGGTGAATGATCGCTTCGGCAAGGGCGAGGTGATCACATCTAAAGACGAGTATTTCGTGACGGCCCCACGCTTTACCACCGCTTCAAAGAAATACGAATGGATTAATCATTTGCAGGCGGTGGGAAAAATGGTCACCGTTCAAAGTACGAAGGTCACGTACGACATCTTCGCAGTCCGTTGACGGGTGCGCTCTGAGCTAGAGCCAGACCCGAAGGGGCACGCCGAGATTTCCGTAACCTTGGCTTCGCCGAGATTGGGGGTGGCAAGCCTCAAGCCCTCCGAAGTAGCTCGCGACTTTTTTGGAGGCGCCGCGCCCACTTGCGGGCGACCTCTTGGG
>JBAQGU010000905.1:0-4189 GCA_049287975.1 Roseiarcus sp. | reverse complement strand
GTTTCGGCGACGGCCTTCGGCAGACTCGCCAGGGTCCTCGCCGCGGTAACATCGACGCCGGTCAAGTCGGCCACGACCCGATAATCGCGCGGCGAAGAAAAATCGCGCGGCGAGACCTTCCGCGGCTTGGAATCATCCGCGGGCGCCGTCACCGGGGGCCGGGCGCCGGTCGGCGTCGCTATCTGGGCGCGCCCGGGGCCTGCGGTCGCCGCGAGGACTGCGAGCACAATCCACCCCGCACCCGTACGCAACCCCTTGACGAACATGCTCATCGTCCGGCCTACCCCCCGTCCGACCCGAATGCATCCATTAGTAAGGCTTGCCGCAGACTTGTCCAGCGCCACTTGCGCAGGCGCCCCCGGCAATCTCCCATGGGGCGCCCCAACGTGGGTCACGCGGCGGCTTCTCCGAGGATTTCGGTTTCCAGTCCGATTTCCTTCATCTTTCGGTAGAGCGTCGAACGCCCGATGCCGAGCTTGCGGGCCATTTGCGACATTTGGCCGCGGTAATGCAAGAGCGCGAACCGGATCGTCTCGGCTTCGATCTCCTCGAGTTTCCTCACGTCGCCGTTCTCGTCGATCAATCTGAGGATGTTTTGATCGCGGGGCTCGAACAAAGCGGTTTCGCCGGAGAAGGCGACTGGCGGCGTCGAGGCTTCTGAAAGCGGCGGCGGGGCCGGCGGAATGCGCACGTCGAAGCCTTCGACCTGCGCTGCGATCTGAGGAAACTCGGCGGTGGTCAGTTCGTCGGCGTCGGCGAGCACGACGGCCCGGAACATAGCATTCTCGAGCTGTCTGACGTTGCCGGGCCAATCGTAAGCGCACAGCAGGGCAGACGCTTCGTTGGAAATGCCGCGGATGCGCTTGCCCTCTTCCGCGCAGAAGCGCGCCAAAAACCGCCGGGCGAGTTCGGGCACGTCGGCGGCGCGCGCGCGCAGCGGGGGTATGGTGATGGGAAAAACGTTGAGGCGGTAGAACAGGTCCTCGCGGAAGCGCCCGCGCTTCACCAGCTCGATTAGGTTCTGATTGGTTGCGGAAACCAGGCGGATGTCGACCTTGACGGGGCGGCGGGCGCCCACCGGATCGATTTCGCCCTCTTGCAAGGCGCGCAGCAACTTCACCTGTGCGTCCAACGGCAGTTCGCTGATTTCGTCGAGGAACAGCGTCCCGGCGTTCGCCTCGGCGAACTTGCCGGTATGCTTCTCGGTGGCGCCTGTGAAGGCGCCCTTCTCATGCCCGAACAGGATCGACTCGACCAGATTTTCCGGCAGGGCGCCGCAGTTGACGGTGACGAAGGGCTTGCCTCGGCGATCGGAGCTGCCCTGGATCGCCCGCGCCAGCAGCTCCTTGCCGACCCCCGATTCGCCCTCGATCAGCACCGGAATGCTCGATTTGGCCGCGCGCTCGGCCAGACGCAACGTCCGCGCCATGCTCTCGACCTGGGTGCCGATATCGCGGAAAGTGAGCTCGCCGGCGGTTCGACGATTCGCGCGCCGCAGTTCGTCCTCGAGCGCATCGACGCGCAGCGCGTTCTTGATCGACACCTGCAGACGCTCGGCGCCGACCGGTTTGACCACGAAGTCGAGCGCGCCGGCGCGCATCGCCGAGATTACCGCCTCGATCGACCCATGCGCGGTCTGGACCACGGCTGGCGTCGTGATCTCGCGCTGACGCATGCGCGTCAGCACTCCCATGCCGTCGAGGTCGGGCATGACCAGATCGAGAACGATCAGATCGACCGTGGGTCGGTCCGGCGCCTCCAGCCGGGCGAGACCCGCCGCGCCCGATTCGGCTGTTTCGACTTCGTAGCCGAATCGCCGCGCCATGGCCTCCAAGAGCCGACGTTGGACGGGATCATCGTCGACGATCAGGATCAGGGCGGCCATGAAAATTCCGTCTGGCGCGGTCCCGAAGACCGCTTCGCCGCCTAGCGTCCTCCAACAGGGTAAAAGTCGTGTTAATGTCGTCCGCTCTCGGTGCGTCTATAGGGGTAATTCGCACGCGGCCTTGCCGCGTCGAAACGTTTCCGGCATTCCGGGAGGAATTGAGAGCGGAACGAGCGAGGTCGACGGCATGCCAATTTTCGAACCCCATCGTGGCGCGGCGGCCTCCGCGTCGTCTTCCAACGAGGATCTCGGCCCCCTGCCGCAGTGGAAGCTCGAGGATCTTTACGAGAATCCGGAGTCCCCGCACTTCCACAGCGACCTGCTTCGCGCAGGGGACGACGCGAAGGCGTTCGCCGGAAACTATCGCGGAAAGCTCGAAGGGCTGGCAAGCGGGACGGACGGGGGTGAGCGGCTGTTCGAGGCGGTGCAGGCCTACGAGGCGCTGCAAGACCTGATGGGCCGGCTCATGTCCTACGCGTCGCTGCTTTATGCGGGCGACACGAGCGATCCCGCGCGCGCCAAGTTCTACGGCGACACACAGGAGAAAATCACGGCGATCTCCGGAGATCTCCTTTTCTTCGAGTTGGAGCTGAATCGCCTCGACGACTCCCGGCTCGACGCGGCGACGCGACGCTCGCCCCTCTCCCATTACCGTCCTTGGCTCGACGACATTCGAAAGGAGCGCCCGCATCAGCTCCCCGACGAGATCGAAAAATTGTTCCTCGAGAAGTCCGTGACGGGCGTGGCCGCCTGGAACCGCCTGTTCGACGAGACCGTCGCCTCCCTGCGGTTTCCCTTCGAAGGGCAGGAACTGACTCTGGAGCCGCTGCTGTCCAAGCTGCAGGACCCCGACGAAACCAAGCGCGAGGCGGCGGCGCATTCGCTCGCCGCGACGCTGGGCGAGAATCTCCGGGTGTTCACGCTCGTCACGAACACTCTCGCAAAGGACAAGGAGATCTCCGATCGCTGGCGCAAGTTCGGGGACATCGCCGATTCGCGCCACTTGGCCAATCGGGTCGAACGCGAGGTCGTCGACGCTCTCGTCACCGCGGTCACCGAAGCCTACCCCCGCCTCTCGCATCGCTACTACGCCTTGAAGGCGCGCTGGTTCGGCAAGGATCAGCTCGAATCCTGGGACCGCAACGCGCCTTTGCCGAACGCCGCCACGCGCACTTTTACATGGGAGGCGGCGCGGGACACGGTGCTGGACGCCTACAGCGGTTTTTCACCTGCCATGTCCGACACCGCGAGGCGCTTCTTCGACGAAGGCTGGATCGACGCACCCGCGCGCCCGGGAAAGGCGCCGGGCGCCTTCGCGCATCCGACGACGCCATCGGCGCATCCCTACGTGCTCGTCAATTATCTCGGCAAGCCGCGCGATGTGATGACGCTCGCGCACGAACTGGGTCATGGCGTCCATCAAGTTCTCGCCGCGCCGAACGGAGCGCTGATGGCCCCGACGCCGCTGACGCTCGCCGAAACCGCCTCCGTGTTCGGGGAAATGCTGACGTTTCGGGCTCTGCTCGCGCAAACAACCGACCCGGCCGCTCGCAAGTCGATGCTCGCCGCCAAGGTCGAGGACATGCTCAACACCGTGGTGCGGCAGATCGCGTTCTACAACTTCGAGCGCAAGGTCCACACCGAGCGCAAGAACGGCGAACTGACCTCCGAGGCTATCTGCGCGCTCTGGATGAGCGTGCAATCGGAAAGCCTCGGACCGTCGATCAGACTAGGGCCCGGCTATGAGAACTATTGGGCCTATATCGGCCACTTCATCCATTCGCCGTTCTATGTCTACGCCTATGCCTTCGGCGACTGCCTCGTCAATTCGCTGTACGGCGTCTATGAGCGCGCGAACGAGGGTTTCGCGGAGCGCTACCTCGCGCTGCTGGCGGCCGGCGGCTCCAAGCCGTATGCGGAGCTGCTCCAGCCGTTCGGCCTCGACGCCCGAGATCCCGGCTTCTGGGGCATCGGACTGTCGCTGATCGAGCGCATGATCGGCGAACTCGAGGCGCTCGGGTAGATGGCGCGTCGTCGCCAGTGGTGGGCGCCCCCTTGGCACTTATGGACGCCGCGTCGCGACTCCGCCGCCGTTGCATCGCCGGCCTCCGAACGGAGAGGACTTGGCGGGATTCCAATTCGGTTTCGTTTGTTTTCAAGGGTTTGCAGAGAGGAAAAGTTTCCCTCCCTCCCAGCCGGCACCGCGAGCCCCACGCTTGGACCGCTGCGTCGCGCTCGCGAAGGCGAGCGTTCAGGAGACCGCGCGCCGCCGTGCGACGTCCGACCGCGGGCGCGCGGCTCGGT
>JBAQGU010000904.1:0-2319 GCA_049287975.1 Roseiarcus sp. | reverse complement strand
GTCCATCGTCGAGCGCGCCGAGAGCCGCGACCCGCGAAGGCACGCCCTTTGCAAGCCCGGTTGCGGCCTCGCTTCCGGAGCCGTTCATGTCGTCCGTCCGCCTCGCTTCAGAGAGTTCGCACGCGCGCGCCGCCCAGCTCGCGCGCGGGCTCGTCGTGATGATGGCGATCTCGAGCCCGCAATACGTATGGACGCTGTTCCTCAGGTACTTCCTGCACAGCGCCGGAGGCGGCGCGGCGGCGGTGCAGGTCACCTTTTCGCTGCTGATCGTCCTGCAAACGGTGTTTCCGCCCGCGCAGCGCGGGCTGTTCGAGCTGTTCGCGCCGGGACGGCTGGTCGCGTCGGGCGCGGCGCTGACCGGGCTCGGCTGGGTGCTCTCGGCGCAAGTCTCCGGGCTGATCCCGCTGTACCTGACCTATGGCGTCCTCTGCGGAATCGGGACCGGCATCGTCTATGTCGGCGTCGTCGGCCTGATGGCGCGCTGGTTCCCGGATCGGCGCGGCTTCGCGATCGGCGTGGTCGCCGCCGGCTACGGCATGGGCGCGATGATCACGACGTTCCCGATCGCGGCGATGCTGGACGCCTACGGCGCTCCGGCGACGCTGACGGTGTTCGGCATCCTTCTCGGCGGAGTCGGCGTCATCGCCGCGCTCGGCCTGCGCGAACCGCGCCCCGGGGAGACGCCAGCGGCGCCATCGACCGTCCGAGGCCGCGATGTCGAACCGCGGACCATGCTGAAGACGCCGATCTTCAAGTTGATGTTCGCGATGATGACGATGATGTCTGCGGGCGGCCTCATGGTCACCTCCAACTTCGCCTTGTTCGCATACGACTTCGGCGTCGCCGACGTCAGGGTGTGGGGCATGGCGGCGCTGCCGCTCGCGCTGACGATTGATCGCCTGATGAACGGCTTCACCCGGCCGTTCTTCGGCTGGGTTTCAGATCGGATCGGACGCGAGAATGCGATGGGCCTCGCCTTTCTCCTAGAGGCGGCGGCGATCCTGCTGCTGCTGGAGTTTCGCGGCGACCCTGTCGCCTTCGTCGCGCTGTCCGGCCTCGTCTTCTTCGGTTGGGGCGAGATATTCTCGCTGTTTCCCTCGACCTTGACCGACACGTTCGGCGCGAGGCACGCGACGACCAACTATAGCTTCCTCTACGTCGCGCAAGGGCTCGGCTCGGTGCTCGGCGGACCGCTGGCGGCGGCGTTGCGCTCGGCGGCCGGCAGCTGGACGCCCGTCTTCCTGCTCGCCGCAGCCATGGAAGTTCTTACAGCGCTGCTGGCGCTGTTCGAGCTGAAGGCGATGCGGCAAGCCTACGCCGCCGCCGATGCGCCCTCGGAGGAAGTCCGCGGACCCGCGGGATAGGGACCCGTCATGTCGTCGAGACGATGGTCGGCGGGCCGGAGTTGGAATTTCGCAGAGTCGGAGGCGCCCCTCGTGTGCGCCAGCCTATCCTGACGCGGTCTTCGCGGACAGTTTCAACCCCGTCGCGCGCAGGATGCCCATCAGCGTCGTCAGCGTCGGATTGCCGTCCGGGCCGGTCGCCTTGTAGAGCGCCTCGCGGCTGAGGCCGATCTCGAGCGCGACCTTTCCGATGCCGCGCGCGCGAGCGATCATGCCGAGGGCGCCGGTGACGACGCGAGGATCGCCGCTCCCGAAGGCTTCCTCGAGAAGCGCAGCTTGTTCTTCCGGCGAGTCGAGGGCGTCGGCGGCATCGAAAGGCAAGGTTTTCAAGGTCATCGGAATCCTTCCATCCATCGATCTGCCAGTGATTGGGCGAGGGCGATATCGCGCGCTTGGCTCCCCTTGTCGCCGCCACACAACAAGAGGATCAAGGACCCGCCGCGCCGCGCGAACGGTAGCCGGTCTCGTGGTCGCCGACACATGGGCGTTTCGTCGGCGCCGCTGTTTAAGACTCTTTCTTCTCCATCTGATATTCTATAAAACTATCCGTACAAGGGCCTTTTGCGAGGCCAGAATCAAGAATGAGTTTTGAGAGGCGATCCGGCGGATTCGCGGGCGGGAAAGTCGTTCGGGCGAGCCTCTCTCAAATTCCTTCGTTTTTGAGAGGCTATGGGGATTAACTTTGCGCCGCCAGCATTTTAACGCGATTTTATATAGCCGACCCACGGCGAGGATTCTTGAATGAGCGCCTTTGTGCCAGATGCTGGTTCACTGTATCGAACGCTGCGAGATCGCTGTGTTGATATATTCAAAATCGGTACGCTTCCAGACATTCAGATGTACGGCGACCCGGCGGGATTTCGTTGTCACAATGGGTGGGGGTGTAATAATTGGTTCATTACCATTGAAACACCGC
>JBAQGU010000903.1:0-5663 GCA_049287975.1 Roseiarcus sp. | reverse complement strand
GGGAGAAGGTGGCGCGAAGCGCCGGATGACCCTCTCCCGCGAGAGCGGGAGAGGGGGATTTCCATCGTCAGCCGGCGAAGATGCCGTTGACGGTTTCCTCGATCTCGTCGGAATGGTCGAGATACTTCTGGTAGTCGGGGATCCAGAAGCCCTTGATGGAATCGGCCGTGTTGGTGATGCCCTTGGCCGCCATCTTCGGCGTGATCTCGATGTTCTTGCAGGTCGGACGCAGATAAAACAGCTCGCCGAACTTGCCGTACACCTTGGGATCGAGGGTGCGGTCCATCAGCGCGAAGGAGAGTTTCTTCTGCATCGGGTCTGCATATTTGCTGATGGTGCGGGTCTGGGTGAGCAGCGGCTTTTGTTCCTCCCAGATGTATTGCGCCGTCTTCACGCCGCGATCCTCCATCGCCCACATCTCGCCGTCCCATTGGACGCACGCCTGGATCTCGCCGCGCTCCAGCAGCGCCTGCATGTTGCCGGTGAAATCGCTGGTCTTGACCGGGACCAGCTTCTTCATCGCGTCATAGCCCGCCTCGGTGTCGTACTGGTCCTTGCCGAATATCGCGCAGGAGGTGAGGAAGAACGTCATCTGCAGTTCGTTGACGGTGACGTAGGTCGCGCGCTTGCCGGTCAGCGACGGGCGCCAGAAATCCTTGAACGACTTGATCGGCGCATCGATGAGATCGGTGCGGTAGCCGAAGGTGTAGCGCCCATAGGCCCAGGTTATTCCGAGGCCCGTGACCTTCGCGAAGTCCCATAGATTGACCGCGTTGGGGATGTTGGGCAGAACATCGTCGAGGGGGAGGAAGTAGTCGCCCGCGCGAGCGGTCTTGTACATGTCGGCGAGATTCCAGTTGGCCAGCGCGAAAGGCGGGTTCTTCGGGCCGCCCGCGGCGAATTTCGGGAACCACGGGAACGCCGAATCCCAGGCGATCTTGCAATTGAATTCCTTTTCGAAGTCCGGCAGCAGATATTTGCGGACCGACTCCTCCCAGAATCCGCCCCATTCCGCCATGTGCAGCTCGGCGCCGCCGGCGTCGAACGGCTTGCCGTCCCAGCTCACGTCCTTCGACCAGGAATGATTGATGTTGAAGTTGAATACGCTCGTCGATGCGGCCGCCGCCGCGGCCCACTTCAGAATGGTGCGGCGGTTCAAATTCGTGTTCGACTTGTCAACCATGTTTACGTCTCCCACTTTACGACCCCCTCGAATCCATAGACGCGAAGCCGGGCGTCGTCATGCCCGCGCCACCAGTTTGCGCAAATTGATCAGCCGCGAGGACAGCACCATGGAGACGATGACCAGCGCGATCGCAAAGATGCCGGCGGCGGCGGCGGTCGGCTCGAACTTGTAGCGGAGCGATATGTACATCGCATAGGGCAGCCCCGTCAGATTTGTCGTACCGAGATAGAGCGAGAGGTCGAACTGGCCGAACGAGATGATGAACGCGAAGATCGAGCCCGCGCCCACCGCCGGCGAGATGATCTTCAGCGTGACGAGCCGGAACGCTTGCAGCGGCCCGGCGCCGAGGCTGCGCGCAGCTTCCTCCAACGAGAGATCGAACCCGACCAGCGAAGCCGAAACCGTGGCGATCACAAATGGGCACGTGACCAGCACGTGGCCGATCAGCAAGCCGCCGAACGTGCGCGCCAGTCCGATGTCGGTCGAGACGTAGAAGACATAGAGGGCCAAGCCCAATACGATGCCGGGCAGAACGATCGGCGACAGGAAGAGACCGCGCATGACCTTCGCGCCCGCGGAGGGCGATCGCGTGAGATAGATCGAGGCCATCGTGCCGATCACCGTCGAAATCGCCATCGTGATCGCGGCGAGGCCGAGGCTGAAGAGATAAGCGCCGAAGAACGTTTCGGATTGGAGAAAGGCTATGACCCAGCGCAGGGAGAGGCCCTGCGGCGGGAAAGTGAGATAGTCGCCGGCGTTGAGCCCCGCGAGCACGACGATCACGACCGGCAGCAGCAGCACGATCAGCGCCAGCGCCGACCCGAGCTTGATCGGCCAGGGCAGCCGCGCCGAGTCGTTCATACCCGCCCCCCGGCGGCGCCCGCGGCCAGGATTTGATAGACGAAGATCGCGGTGATATTGACCGCAAACAGGATCACCGCGATCGCCGCGCCAAATTGCCAATGGCCGCCGTTGCTGACCTGCTGGTAGATATGGACAGGCAGCACCCACACCTTCCAGCCGCCCATCAGCGCGGCGACGGCGTAGGAGCTGCTCGCCAACGCGAAAACGAGCAGCATGCCCGCGAGAATGCCGGGCATGCTCAGAGGCAGGATCACATACCGGAAGGTCGCCCACCGCGACGCGCCCAGGCTGCGCGCCGCCTCCTCCAGCGAAGGATTGATCCTCTGGATGACGCCGATCAGCGACAGCACCATGAACGGCAGAGTGATCTGGACGTCGCCCGCGATCACGCCGAAGATGTTGTACATCAGCGGGAGCGGCTCATCGATCGCGTGCCAGCGCAGCAGGGTCCCGTTGATCAGGCCGTTGTCTCCCAGCAGCACCATCATGCCATAGAGCCGGATGACGCCGTCGAGCTGCATCGAGGCGAGCACGAGGATCATCAGGAACGTGTTGCGGCCGGGATGCTCCGTCTTCGCGATCAGGTAGGCGAGGGGATAGCCGAGAAGCGCCGCGATCGCCGAACATGCGACCGAGATCCAGACGGTTCGGAAGATCGAGTCGTAATAGAGCGGTTGATGGAAGAACCGGACGTAGTTGTTCAGCACGAAATCGCCCTTGGCCGCGACCACGCCGGCCACGGGCTTGTCGAGCGAAACCGCGAACAACGACAGGACGGGAAAGACGAAGAACACGATGAAGAACAGCATCATCGGGACAACCAGCAGCCACAGTCGGCTCCGAGGCGAGCCGTGGCCGCTGCGCCAGGATGCGCGGGCGGTCTCCTCGACGGTTGCCGTGGCGGCCATATCCGATCTGCGGCTCCTCGCGGCGTCGTTTCCTATTCGGCGGCGAGCTCCACCCTCGGCTCGCCGATGCCGATCGCGCCGTAGCCGACGATGGCCTTGCGCGGCGGCTGCCGATACGCCTGCTTGCTGTGCGACAGTTTCGAGCGGACCAGCGCCGCCGCGAAGTTGACCGCCGTGGGCACAGGATCGATCACGGGCACTTTCAGTCCGTCCTTGCGCAGGCCCTCGTGCACCGCTTCGGCGCAGCCGAGCATTCCTGTGCAGCCGAAGATGATAGTGTCGGCGCCATCCTCAAGGACAGCCTTCCGGGCCTCCGAAATCAGCGCGCGCTTGGTCGCCGCGAGGTCCTTGTCGAGATCGAGCACAGGAATGTCGACCGAACGGGCCGAGGCCAGCTTGGAGGTCATGCCGTATATCGCCGCCTGGGTTTCGATCATCGGAACAATGCGGCGGAGCACCGTCACGACGCTGAACTTGTGCCCCATCATGGCCGCGACGCCCATCGCCGTCTGCATCGGACCCAGCACGGGAATGGAGACGCATTCGCGCGCCCCGGAGAGGCCCGGATCGCCCATGCAGTCGATCACGACGGCGTCGGCGCCCTGGCGCTCCGCTTCGACGATCCTGGCGATGGTCGCGGGCTGCGCGAGCATGATTTCATAGTCGCATTCGATCGACGCCGGGCCGGCGTCGATATTGACGAACGAGACGTCGACGCCCTCGGACGCCAGCGACGCCGCGTCCGAGGGGGTGCGGAATCCTTCCGTCGTGATGGGCGTGACGACGCGAATGCGAATGTTCAAGACATGCCTCCCTCTATCGGATCGCCGAAATCCACGATCCCGTCAAACAATCCACGATCCCGTCAAACCAGGGCCGGACGCGACATCGTGCCGTCATTCGCCCGGAGACTATAGGCGACGAAGTCGGCAAGCAAGAAGAGCGCCAGCGGATAGGGTTCGCCTTCTTCGGGACAGGAGCCCCCGAATTGGGCCTATCCGCGGCTATCCCTTTGGATAGGTCGGCGCCTCGCTCTGCGTCCGACCGCTCAGGAAATCAGCCGAAATGGCGAGGCTCGCGCCGCCGCCGCCGCAATTTCGATCACGAAACGAGCCGCGCCCGCGCGATTCGCGCGCCTTCACTTTCGCGGCGATATGTGGCTCAATCGACGCGCCACGGCTGAGGAGGACGGCGATGAAGGCGATCGTGATCGACGGCCAATTCGGCCTCGACCATCTCAAACTGGTTGATCGGCCGATGCCGGAACCGCGTCTCCACGAGGTGGTGATCCGCACCAGCGCAGTGTCGCTCAACTACCGCGACACCGACATGGTCGCCGGCACCTACCCGTTCAAATTCCCGCTCCCGCTGGTGCCGACCTCGGACGGCGTCGGCGTGGTCGTCGCCGTCGGCGAAGGCGTGACGCGGGCCAAGATCGGCGACCGGGTGCTGGGCACGTTCTGGCAGAGCTGGCTCGGCGGCGATTTCGACCAGACCGCGGACATCGGACAGCTCGGCGGCGACATCGACGGAATGGTTTCCGAGTATGTGCGCCTCGATCAACAGGGGCTGGTGCACGCGCCCGAGCACCTGACCGACGAGGAGGCCTCGACGTTGCCCTGCGCGGCGCTCACCGCCTGGCAGGCCCTGGTCAGTGAAGGCGGAATGAAGGCCGGCGAGACCGTGTTGGTGCAGGGAACCGGCGGCGTTTCCATCTTTGCGCTTCAATTCGGCGTGATGTTCGGCGCGCGCACGATCGTCACCTCGAGCAGCGACGCCAAGCTCGAACGCGCCAAGGCGCTCGGCGCCAGCCACACGATCAACTACGTCGCCTGCCCGGTCTGGCATCCCGAGGTGCGCCGGCTCAACGGCGGGCGCGGCGTCGACCATGTCGTCGAGGTCGGCGGACCCGACAGTTTCATGCAGTCGTTGCAGGCGATCCGCATGGGCGGCCAGATCCATATGATCGGTTATGTCGGGAGCAAGCAGGGCGAGATCAACCCGCTGGAGATCCTCTACCGGCGCGCGGTCGTGCGCGGCATTCCGATCGGCTCCCGCGAATCCTTCGACCACATGAACCGCGCGATCGCACTGCACCGGATGCGCCCGGCAGTCGATCGCGTCTTCCCCTGGACCGAGGCCCGCGCAGCGCTCGAATACATGCGCGAGGGCAAGCATTTTGGGAAGATCGTGCTGAAATTCTAGCCTCCCCGTCATTGCGAGTTCCGCACCGGCCTCCGGCCGGTCCCCCTGGATGAAACAACCAGGTCCCGTGTCATGCTCGCGAACGCGGGCATCCAGAACGCCACGTCGCTATCAGGATTTGAGCTTTTCATCGGATCCGCAACGCTATCCACTTCACCGGTGAAGTCGGTCCATCCTGCGCCGCCTCGTCTTGTCCCGCTGGATACCCGCTTTCGCGGGTATGACAAATCGGGTTTCGCCCGATCGCTTTCGACTCCTCGAGAGTTAGTAAAATCAATAAGATGGCCGATTGTTTCTTGTTAGCGTAGCGAACCAATTCATTTTTCACGAAATGGTCCGCGACGACTTTCCAGAACCGTTCGTGTAGTAAGCGTTTCAACGACCAGCGGAGGCAGCAGACGGCGCGTGGCCCAATCGGCGGCCCGGCGGCAGCGGAACCGTGGATTGCTTCGCTCCGCTCGCAATGACGGGGAGGCTAGAATTTCAGCACGATCTTCCCA
>JBAQGU010000902.1:0-4045 GCA_049287975.1 Roseiarcus sp. | reverse complement strand
GCTGCGTCGAGCGCGGTCGTGGGCTCGTCGAGCAGCCACAGCGGCCGCCGCGCGACGAGCAGCCGGGCGAGCGCGACTCGCCGCTTCTGGCCCGCCGACAGCGCGCGCACCGGAAAATCGGCGACATGGGCGAGGCCGAGCCGCCCGAGCGCCGGCAACCAAGCCCCGCGACGCGGATCGCCTCCGAGAACGCCCGCCCAGAACTCCAGATTCTCCCCCGCGGTGAGAGCCCCCTTCAAGGCGTCGGCGTGGCCGACGCAATGCGCCTGCTCGCCCATGCTCGCCTCGGCGTCGCCGCCTTGCAGGACGAGGCTTCCTTCCGCAAGCGGCAGGAAACCCGCGATCACCCGCAACAGGCTCGATTTGCCGGCACCGTTCGGACCGACCGCCACCAGCGCCTCGCCCGCGCCGACCTCAAACGAGAGGCCGGAAAACAACCGGCGTCCGCCCCGCTCGAGCGCGATTTTTTGGGCGCCGAGGCGCATGAGGCTCCTGATTCGAGCGCTGACGAAATGCGCCCTCGGTCCATAGTTTGTGTAGCCGCTCGCCGCGATTATATCTATAACGCCGTCATCCCAAAGCCACATTCATTTCTCGGAGACGCCGCATGGCCAGCCTCGACAGTTTCAAATGCACGAAAAACCTGAATGTCGGAGCGAAGACCTACGAGTATTTCTCGCTGAAGGCCGCCGAGAAGCATGGTCTCGCCGGAATCTCGCGATTGCCGTTCTGCATGAAGGTCGTGCTCGAAAACCTGCTGCGCAACGAGGACGGCCGCACGGTCAAGAAGGAAGACATCGAGGCCGTCGCGGCGTGGCTCGAGAACAGGGGCAAGACCGAGCATGAGATCGCGTTCCGCCCGGCGCGCGTGCTGATGCAGGATTTCACCGGCGTTCCCGCCGTAGTCGATCTGGCGGCGATGCGCGATGCGATGGTCGCGCTGGGCGGCGATCCCCACAAGATCAATCCGCTGGTGCCGGTCGATCTCGTCATCGACCATTCCGTGGTCGTCGATTATTTCGGAACGGCGAAGTCGCTGGGGCAGAACGTCAAGCGCGAATACGAGCAGAACCAGGAGCGCTACCGCTTCTTGAAGTGGGGCCAGCAGGGGTTTTCCAATTTCTCGGTCGTGCCGCCGGGCACTGGCATCTGCCATCAGGTCAATCTCGAATATCTCGCGCAGACTGTCTGGACCGCCAAGGAAAAGCGCAACGGCAAGTCGGTCGAGACCGCCTATCCCGATACGCTGGTCGGGACCGACAGCCACACCACGATGGTCAACGGCCTCGCCGTGCTCGGCTGGGGCGTCGGCGGCATCGAAGCGGAAGCCGCGATGCTCGGCCAGCCGCTCTCGATGCTGCTGCCCGAAGTCGTCGGGTTCAAGCTGACGGGCGAATTGCGAGAGGGCGTCACGGCGACAGACCTCGTGCTGACAGTCACGCAGATGCTGCGAAAGAAGGGCGTCGTCGGCAAATTCGTCGAGTTCTTCGGCCCGGGCCTGAACGCGATGTCGGTCGCCGACCGCGCGACGATCGCCAATATGGCGCCCGAATACGGCGCGACCTGCGGCCTGTTCCCGATCGACGGACAGGCGCTCGGCTACCTCGATACCACGTCGCGCAAGGCCGCGCGGATCGCGCTCGTCGAGTCCTATGCGAAGGCCCAAGGCATATACCGCACCCGCCTGGCGCCCGACCCGGTATTCACCGACATGCTCGAGCTCGAGCTCGGCGAGGTCGCCGCCTCGCTCGCCGGCCCGAAGCGGCCGCAGGATCGCGTTCCGCTCGCGGACGCAAAGGCGGGCTTCATCGGCGCGATGACGAGTGAATTCAAGCAGGGCGAGGCGATTGCGCAGCGCTACAAGGTGGAAGAGTCGAATTTCGACCTCGGTCACGGCGACGTCGTCATCGCCGCGATCACCTCCTGCACCAACACCTCCAATCCGAGCGTGATGATGGCCGCCGGTCTCCTCGCGCGCAACGCCGTCGCCAAGGGCCTCGCCGTGAAGCCATGGGTGAAGACCTCGCTGGCGCCCGGCAGCCAGGTCGTCGAGGAATATCTCGAGGCCGCCGAATTGCAGAAGCCGCTCGACAAGCTCGGCTTCAACATCGTCGGTTACGGCTGCACCACCTGCATCGGCAATTCGGGACCGCTGGTGCCGCCGATTTCGGCGACGATCGCCAAGCACAACCTCGTCGCGGCCGCCGTCCTCTCGGGCAATCGCAATTTCGAGGGACGCGTCAATCCCGACGTGCGGGCGAACTACCTCGCCTCGCCGCCGCTCGTCGTCGCCTACGCGCTCGCCGGCTCGATGCAGGTCGACCTGATCAAGGAGCCGATCGGCCACGACAAGCGCGCCCAGCCCGTCTATCTCGCGGACATCTGGCCGACCAGCGGGGAAGTCCAGGATCTGATCGACAACACCATCACCGCGAAGATGTTCAAGACCAAATATTCCAGCGTCTTCGACGGCGACGCGAACTGGAGGAAGGTCAGGGCGCCTACCGGCCCCGCCTATGCCTGGGACATGGGTTCGACCTATGTTCAGCACCCGCCCTATTTCGAGGGCATGACGATGACGCCGGAGCCGATCGAGGACGTCGTCGACGCGCGAATCTTGGGGCTTTTCCTCGATTCGATCACGACGGACCATATCTCGCCGGCGGGTTCGATCCGCCAGAACAGCCCGGCGGGCGAATATCTCGTCGAGCATCAGGTTCGTCCGGCCGACTTCAACCAATACGGCACGCGTCGGGGCAATCACGAAGTCATGATGCGCGGGACCTTCGCCAACATCCGCATCAAGAACCAGATGGTGAAGGACGAGCACGGCGCGGTCGTCGAAGGCGGCTACACCCTCCACTATCCCTCCGGGGAACGGATGTGGATCTACGACGCCGCTATGCGATATCAGAGCGAGAAGGTTCCGCTCATCGTGTTCGCGGGCCGCGAATACGGCACGGGCTCCTCTCGCGACTGGGCGGCCAAGGGCACGAAGCTGCTCGGCGTGCGCGCGGTGGTCGCGCAGAGCTTCGAGCGCATCCATCGCTCCAATCTCGTCGGCATGGGCGTATTGCCCTGCGTGTTCGAAGAGGGAACCTCTTGGATCACGCTGGGATTGAAGGGCGACGAGACGGTTTCGATCCATGGACTAGGGCCGGATCTGAAGCCGCGGCAGCAACTCGAGGCGGAAATCAAGTCGGCCGGCGGCCAGACGACGCGCGTGCCGCTGATCTGCCGCATCGACACGCTCGACGAGCTGGAATATTTCCGCAACGGCGGCATTCTCGCCTACGTGCTGCGGCAACTGGCGGCGTGAATCTCGCGGCTCGCGAGAACTTGTCCCGCCAAGCCGAATGGTGCGCTCGCCTGGGCTCGCCGCTCACTGCGCTCGTCTGCAAGGTGCTGCACGAGCGGCTGACGGAAGGCTCGGCTTTCGCAGCGAGATTGCTGAACTGGCCCGGCGTGCCGGAGGCCGACGCGATCGCGTTACGCGCTTGCGGCGCGCTGAACTTTTTCGCCCGCGCTGGACATCCCGCGCTCGCGCCGCTGTATCCTCCCCATCCGCTGCCGAGCGAAGAGGAATACTGGGGCGCCGCTGAAGTTGCGATTCGCGATCTCGACGAGCGGATGACGCGCTTTCTCGACAGCGCGCCGCAAACCAACGAGGTCGCCAGATCGGCCGCGCTGCTGCCGGGATATCTCGGGATCGCCTGCCGCGCCGGCCTGCCGCTGTCGATTCGCGAAATCGGCGCGAGCGCGGGACTGAACCTCGGGTTCGACCGCTATGCCTATGATTACGGCGCGTTCGCGTGGGGGCCGACTGACGCCGCGGTGAAGATCTCGTGCGAGTGGCGCGGCAAGGTCGAACCGTGGTCCGGCGCGATCGAGGTCGCCGACCGGCGCGGCTGCGACATCCATCCGATCGACCCGAGCGATCCGGTCGCCCGCGCGCGGATGCTGGCCTACATCTGGTCCGACCAGGCCGATCGTCTGGCCCGCGCCGAGGCCGCCTTGGACCTCGCCGCTCAGCTAGGTCCCCGTG
>JBAQGU010000901.1:0-2612 GCA_049287975.1 Roseiarcus sp. | reverse complement strand
ATAGGTAATGCCCTCGCCGTAGGGCAGGCACCGACCGTGCGCGACAATCACCTCGCTCGGAAGGCTTCCGGCGACTTCCGAAACAAGCCGCGATTTTCCTACCCCCGCCTCGCCCAGCACGGTCAACAGGTGGCAGGTTCTAGCGCTGACCAAGTCACCAAAAATGGTCTCAATCATCGCGCGCTGGCGCTTGCGTCCGACGAACTGCGCCTCGAAGCGGCGTTGAAAGCCGGTGGCGCGGGCAATGACGTTTACCACGATAATGGCAGGGAATTTCTCGCCGTGCTTGAGCGCGCGCGGACTGCTAAACTCTACAACAACGGCGTGGCGTACCAGCTTATGGGTTGCCTCTCCAATCAGGATTTCGTTGGGCGCCGCGGCCTCTTGGAGACGCTTGGCAACACGCACAGCCTCGCCACTGAGAAATCGATGTCCTTGTCTGTTGACGCCAGTAAAGACCTCCCCAGTGTTGAGGCCAATCCGATGAGCCAGTTGAACGCCCCAAACCGTCTCGAGCTCATGGTTGAGTGTCGCAAGTGTATCGCGCATCTCGACAGCGGCGGATACCGCCCGTAGGGCGTCATCCTCGTGAAGCATAGGCACGCCAAACACCGCCAGGATCGCGTCGCCGGCGGACCCCTCTACGATCCCACCGTGCCGGTGGATAGTGGAATTCATTTCGTCAAAGTAGCGGCCGAGTAGGTTCCCGAGCGCCTCCGGATCGAGGGTGAGGCTAAGGCGTGACGAATCTACGATGTCGGCGAAGAGAATTGTTATCGTCTTGCGAACGTCTTGTGTCGGTTTTTGCTCCGGCTCCGGCCCGGCCATCACGATGTCCTCGGCTCCGGTAAGATTTCGGGCTCGGCCGCCTGATAGCAACCATTCCTCTAACTCGCGCCGATTCGGCGGCGGCGGGATTTCAAACTTGCCATAGGCTCCGGATGCTAAACTCCGTGTGAGCCTTTGGCTTGTTCAACGGCTTGGGTATGCTAGCACGTGTTCTCGTCGCGCTCCAAGGGCCCGCATGACGGAAAGAAGCGCCCCCGGCACAACCGCGGCTATGAGCTCCGAACATAATTTCGGGCACGGCCAGAAGTTTCTCGCCATGACGCTCGCGGCCCTCAATCTCCTCGCCTTCGCCTGGCATACCGTCCTCGACTTGCTGGAGCCTTCCTGGCCTGCCGCGCGCGAAGCCGGCGCCAAACGAACCAGCTTCTTCGCCCGCACCCTCATGCTGACCGCCTACCTCGTCTTTGCCCTCCTGTGAGGCCCTCCTCCAATCCCTCACGACCTTCACCATCCCGCCCGCTCGTCAAAAAACCGGGACAGCCCATAAACGAAACGCAAATGCCTACTTTTAGAATTGCTGATAAACGGTTGCTTCCATTGCATAGGCGCTATTGTATGCGTACAATTCATTCAGACTGTGCGGCAGGAGGAGCAAATGGCGAACGGGTTGACGCGGCGTCGTGTTTTGGCCACTGGGGTGACGCTCACCGCCGTCACCATCCCGGGAATGTTCGCGATAGCGCCTTCGGCCAATGCCGAGGAGCAGATCGAATCGATCACGTGGGCGCTGCCCAGCTTCCCCGAAAGGCTCTTCATTCCGAATGCCTGGACCACCTACACCGGCGCCATCATGTCACTCGTCCAAGAAGGAATGCTAACGTTCGGCGATGATCTCGCGCTCAAACCCGCATCGGCCGATAAGTGGGAGCAGGTCGATCCAACGACGATTAAGTATCACCTACGGAGCGGCGTCAAGTTCGGCGACGGAAGTCCGCTGACAGCTGAGGATGTCGTCGCCACCTTCACGTATCACATGCGCCCGGAATCCGCCTCGCAGCTCGCCTCCTTCTACACTTCGGTGAAAGAGGTCGAGGCGACGGCTGACGACGAGGTTACCGTGATATTAAAGGAGCCGAACGTCCAGTTCGCCTATACGGCCGCTCACATGGCGGGATTCGTCTTCAAGAAGGAACAGATCGCAGACAAGAACATCGGAGCGCCCGAGGTTCTGCCGCTGGGAACCGGCCCGTATAAGCTTGTCAAATTCGTCCCCCCAGATCAGGTCATTCTCGAAGCGCGTGACGACTACTGGGGACCCAAGCCGGTGGTCAAACGGATTACCCTCCGGAAGATTTCAGACCCGCAGGATCGGCGTTTCGCGATGCAAAGCGGCGCCATCGACGGCGCCTTCGATCTCTCTCTCTCCGAAGTCGGCCAGTGGAAAGCGCTAAAAAACGTCCAGATAATCACGGCCCCCTCGCTCGGCGTGTACGCGCTTACTCTCGACCATTTGGACCCGCCGTTCGACGATCTCCATTTTCGCCGTGCCGTGGCCTATGCCGTGGACCGAGAGGGTTTGGTCGATGCGCTCCTCAAGGGCAACGAGAACGGCGAGGCCGCGACGGCATTGAACCCGCCCGAGATGTGGTCGGGGGTTCTGCCCATTAAAGCGGTCCGCGACTTCTACGCTACCTTGTCGCCGAACTACTCATTTGACCTGGCGAAGGCGAAGGCCGAGCTGGCAAAATCTCGCTATCCGGACGGCTATAACAAAACGATCATCATCCCCGCATCGAACGCCGATCCTTATATGGTGAACATTT
>JBAQGU010000900.1:0-13092 GCA_049287975.1 Roseiarcus sp. | reverse complement strand
CGGGAAATCCTGCAGGAGCCGACCGCGCTCGTCGTCAGCCAACCGACCTGGGGCGTCGACGCCGGAGCGGCCGGCGCGATTCGCCAGGCGATCGTCGACCTCGCCGCGCGCGGCTGTGCGGTGGTCGTCGTCTCACAGGACCTCGACGAACTGCTCGAATTCTGCGATTCGCTGGTCGTGATCAATCTGGGGAGCCTTTCGCGCGTGATGAAAGTCGGCGAGGTCACGATTGAGGAAATCGGCCTGTTGATGGGAGGCGTCCACGGCGATCCCGAGGCGACCGTGCAGATGACGGAGGCCCTGCATGCGCATCCGATTTGAGAAGCGGCGCGAGCCCAGCCGGCTCATGCAGGCTGTCACTCCGGTTGTCGCGGTGCTGCTGACGATGGCCATCGGCGCGGTGATCTTCGAGGCGATCGGTTACGACGGTCCGCGCGCGGTAAAGGAGATTTTCTTCACGCCGGTGGTGGCCTCCTACAAATGGCCCGACGTCGCGCGACGCGCGGCGCCACTGATCCTGATCGCGCTTGGCCTCTGCATGGGCAATCGCGCCAAGGTATGGAACATCGGGGCGGAGGGGCAGTACATCGTCGGTGCGCTCGCCGGCGCGGGCGTAGCATTCCTGACGGAGAATCTCGCTGGCTGGTGGATCTTGCCGCTGATGGTGCTGGCGGGAATCGTCGGCGGCGCGCTGTGGGCGGCCATTCCCGCTTTTCTGAAGACGCGCTATCGCGTCAACGAAATCCTCTCCAGCCTCATGCTCGTCTATGTGGCGCTGCAACTGCTCAACTATCTCGTCACCGGCCCCTGGAAGGACCCCAACGGCCACAATTTCCCGCAGAGCGCGCCGTTCACCGCCTGGCAATCCCTGCCGAAAATGTTGTGGGGAACGCCGTTCCCGCCGGGCTTGTTCGTCGCGTTCGCGTTGAGCATCGTATTTTGGATCGTGATGTCGCGCTCGGAATTCGGCTTGGGGGTTCGCGTCGTCGGCGAAGCGCCCAAGGCCGCGAAATATGCGGGCTACGACGCGAACGACATGGTCTGGCGGACGCTGATGATATCGGGTGGGATGGCGGGCCTCGCGGGCGTCCTCGAAGCTGCGACCCAAGGGGGTCAGCTCAATCTCGGCTTTCCCTCGGGCTATGGCTTTACCGCCATCATCGTCTCCTTTCTCGGCCGCCTTCATCCGCTCGGAGCGGTCGTCGCCGGAATCGTGGTCGCGATCTCCTATGTCGGCGGCCAGGTCGCGCAGACCGCGGTGCATGTGCCCAACGCGACCGCGGGAATATTCCAGGCCATGATGCTGTTTCTGATCCTGGCGAGCGACGTCTTGGTGCGGCGAAGAATTCGGATCGTGCGGTCGCAACCGAGCGCGCACACAGCGGCGCAAGTGGCGGGGAGCACGTCGTGAACCTCGAATTCATCATCGCCGCGATCATTACGGTCGTGAACGTGAGCACCCCGATCCTGCTGGCCGCGACCGGCGAGCTCGTCGTGGAAAAAAGCGGCGTGCTCAATCTCGGCATCGAAGGCATGATGCTCGTCGGCGCGATCGCCGGATTCGCCGTCACCTTCGAGATCGGCAATCCCTGGCTCGGCGTCTTCGCGGCCGCGGCGGCGGCCGCGCTCGCATCGATGCTCTTCGCCGTGCTCGTGCTGTCGTTGGGTTCCAATCAGGTCGCGACCGGCTTGGCGCTGACGATTTTCGGCGCTGGCCTCTCCTCCCTCATCGGGACAGGCTATGTCGGCATCGCCATCCCGAGCTTCGATTCCATCTTCCCCGATTCGCTGGCCGAGGATCCGATCGGGAAGCTGTTTTTCGGCTACAGCCCGCTCGTCTATTTCGCCTTCCTGGCCGTCTTCGCGGTCTACTGGTTCCTGAACCATACGCGCTCGGGGCTCGTGCTTCGCGCGGTTGGCGAGAACGATCTCTCCGCCCATTCGATCGGCTATTCCGTCATTGGCGTGCGCTATGGCGCAATCGCGTTCGGCGGCGCGATGGCAGGAATCGCGGGCAGCTATTTTTCCATGGTCATCACGCCGCTCTGGGCGGAGGGGATGACGGCCGGACGCGGCTGGATCGCGCTCGCGCTGGTGGTCTTTTCCGGCTGGCGATCGGGGCGGCTGGTCGCGGGAGCCTATTTCTTCGGCGTGTTCATGACCCTCGAACTCTATGCCAAGGCTTCCGGCTTCTCGTTCCTTCCCTCTCAGTTCTGGGCTTCAATGCCCTATCTGATGGCGATAATCGTTCTCGCAATCATGTCGGCGCGCGAGAGCGGCGGCGCCGAGGCGCCGGCCTGCCTCGGCAAACCCTACATGTCCGACGCGTGACAGAGAAAAAGCAAGGAGACGAAGAAATGAATATTCTAACCCGGCGCAATTTCGTGAAGGCGGCCGCAGCGGCCTCGGCGGGGCCATTTCTCGGGCGCGGCGCCTACGCCGCCGAACCGCTGAAGGTCGGCTTCGTCTATACGGGTCCGATCGGTGACTTCGGCTTTACTTGGGCGCACGAAAAGGGGCGGAAGGCGATGGTCGCCGCGCTCGGCAGCAAAGTGGTGGCCAATTATGTCGAGAACGTCCCGGAAGACGCGAGCGCAATTCCCGTCATGAAAGACCTTGCAGCGCAGGGAAACAAATTAATTTTCACGTGCTCGTTCGGATTTATGGATCAGACGCTGGCGGCCGCGGCCGACTACCCGAATGTGTGGTTCGAGCATAACACCGGCTACAAGTCGGCCAAGAACGTCGGCATCTACAACAGCCGCTTCTACCAAGGCCGCGCCGTTCTGGGCACGATCGCAGGCATGATGTCGAAGACGGCGACTATCGGCTATCTCGGGTCGTTCAAGATTCCGGAAATCGTCATGGGCGTCAATTCGTTCGCCCTGTCCGCCCAGGCTGTGAACCCGAATATCAAGGTCAAGCTGGTGATGATCGACTCCTGGTTCGATCCGGCCAAGGAGTCGGCGGCGACGGAGACGCTCATCAATCTGGGCTGCGACTTCGTCGCGACGCACACAGACAGCCCCGCCCCGTTGCAGGTCCTGGAGAAGAAGAAGCTGTACGGCTTCGGCCAGGGCGCCGACATGTCCCGCTTCGCGCCGCATGCGCAATTGACCGCCATCGAGGACATTTGGGGCCCCTACTACATCTCTCGCGCGCAAGCCGCGATTGACGGCACGTGGACGCCGGACAATACTTGGTGGGGCATGAAGGAAGGTACGGTCGTGATGTCGCCGTACAACAAGGCCGTGCCCGACAATGTCCGCGCTGCCGCGGACAAGATCATCGCGGGCACCAAGGACGGCAGCTACGACGTTTTCACCGGCCCGATCGCCGATCAGTCCGGCAAGGTGAGGATTCAAAAGGGCGAGCGCATCCCCGACAAGGACCTCCTGGTCATGGACTGGTATGTGAACGGCGTGCAGAGCTGATCTATAGTCCAGCATTGAGACTTCGCCGGAAACCTGTTTCCGGCGAAGGCATTTTTTAAGGGAGCGACGCTCCCCGTCATTGCGAGGAGGTCGTGCGACGAAGCAACCCCGGGGCCACGGCACGCGCTATCGCAGCGTCGTGGCGCCACTCGGTTGCTTCGGTTCGCTCGCACTGACGGGTGACAAACAAAAAGCAAGGAGCGGGAAAATGTACGTTCTGACCCGGCGCAATTTTGTGAAGTCGGCCTCTGCGGCTTCGACGGCGTCGCTTCTCGGGTCCCGCGCATTCGCCGACGAGCCGCTGAAAGTCGGCTTCGTCTATCTCGGTCCTATCGGTGACTTCGGCTGGACCTGGGCGCATGAGAAGGGCCGCAAGGCGATGCTCGCCGCGCTCGGCGGCAAAGTGACGGCCGATTATGTCGAGAACGTCCCCGAAGACGCGAGCGCGACGCCTGTCATCAAAGACCTCGCGGCGCAGGGGCACAAACTGATCTTCACGACCACATTCGGCTATATGGATCAGACGATGGCGGTCGCCGCCGACTACCCGAATACGATGTTCGAGCATTGCACCGGCTACAAACACGCCAAGAACGTCGGCACCTACAACAGCCGCTTCCACGAAGGCCGCGCAGTGGAAGGCACGATCGCGGGCATGATGTCGAAGACCGGGACCGTCGGCTATCTCGGCTCATTCAAGGTTCCGGAAGTCGTGCTGGGCGTCAACGCGTTCGCGCTGGCGGCCCAAGCCGTGAACCCGAACATCAAGGTCAAGTTGGTGCTGATCGATTCCTGGTTCGACCCCTCGAAGGAAGCGGCGGCGACGGAGACGCTCACCAATCTGGGGTGCGACGTCGTCGCGCCGCATACCGACAGCCCGGCCGTGCTGCAAGTCTTGGAAAAGAAGAAGCTATACGGTTTCGGAAATGCCGCTGACATGTCGCGCTTCGCGCCGCACGCCCAACTGACCGCGATCGAGAATATCTGGGGGCCGTATTACATCTCGCGCGCGCAAGCGGTCCTCGACGGCAAGTGGGAATCGGACGACGCGTGGTGGGGCATCAAGGAAGGCGCGGTCACCTTCGCGCCCTACAACAAGGCGCTTCCCGCCAACGTTATTGCAGCGTCCGACAAGGTCATCAACGGCTACAAGGACGGCAGCTACGATGTCTTCACCGGTCCGATCTACGACCAAGCCGGAACATTGAAGGCGCCGAAGGGCGAGCGGATGGCCCTGAAGGATCTCTCGACCATCGATTGGTATGTGAAGGGCGTTCAGAGCTGATCGCGTTTCTAGGGAGCATCGACTCGCCGGAAACTCGCGTTTCCGGCGAAGCCGTCTCCAGTGAACAGCAGGTCGCCGCAACTCTCCGCTCGCCGTTCTCGCAGGGAGGGCCGAGTTCCCGCAGAACATTGCCAACGGCGTCCACCCGCCGTCATTGCTAGCGAAGCGAAGCAATCCAGCGGCGCCGCTTGCAACCTGCTGACCGGTTTGGGGCCGCCCTTGCGGAAACTGCGGCGTCAAGTCGAGCCAGCCTCCGCGCCTTGCACGACGGCTGGATTGCTTCGCTTCGCTAACAAGAAACAAACGGTTACCACGTTGATTTTGCTGGAGAAGCTGTGTACGGAAAAAGATAAGAGACGACACCGATTTTGCGCCAAAAATCAGATCGGGAACTTGCGGCACATCAGAAAGGCGTTTCATCCAAGGGGACCGGCCGGAGGCCGGTGCGGAACTCGCAATGACGGCGTGCCTTGGATCGCCGGCGTCAGTGCGGACGCCGTCGCAGACCAACTGGGCAGGAGCAAGGTCGCATCGGCGGGTCCGCACACGGAGGCCGACGCGAGTTTTCCGGCTCGCGAACCCTTGAAATCGCTAAAAACCGCGAAACAATCTCGGGAGTGCTTACTGCAACCTCCCCGTCCTTTACGGGGAGGTGCCCCTTCAGGCATCTTATCCCACGCCCCGACCTCGGAGCGAGGAGGGGAATTCCATCCGGAGCGTCGAGCCATGACCTTCGATCTGATCGTCCGCGGCGCCACGCTGCCGGATGGCCGTGAGGACATCGACATCGCCGCGCGCGACGGGCGCATCGTCGCGACCGAGCCGAACATTCAGGCCGAAGCGGGAACAATCATCGACGCCCGCGGCCGGCTCGTCTCCCCGCCTTTCGTCGACTGTCATTTTCACATGGACGCGACCTTGTCCCTGGGCCTGCCCCGGCTCAACCAATCGGGCACCCTGCTCGAGGGCATCGCGCTATGGGGCGAATTGAGGCCGCTGCTCACGCACGAGGCGGTCGCGGAGCGCGCGTTGCGCTATTGCGATCTGGCCGTCAGCCAAGGCCTGCTCGCGGTGCGCTCGCATGTCGACGTCTGCGACGACCGGCTCGTCGCGGTAGAGGCGCTGATCGACGTTCGCGCGAAGGCGAAGCCTTATCTCGATCTGCAACTCGTCGCATTCCCGCAGGACGGCTATTTCCGCTCCGCGAACGGGGCGCGCAATCTCGAGCGCGCGCTCGACCTGGGGGTCGAAGTCGTCGGCGGCATTCCGCATTTCGAGCGCACGATGGCGGAGGGCGCGGCTTCGGTCACGGCGCTGTGCGAAATCGCCGCCAGGCGGGGGCTCATGATCGACCTGCATTGCGACGAGAGCGACGATCCGCTTTCGCGCCACGTGGAGACCCTCGCGTTCGAGGCCCGGCGGCTGGGGCTCGGCGGGCGCGCGACCGGATCGCATCTGACCTCGATGCATTCGATGGACAATTACTACGTCTCGAAGCTGCTGCCGCTGATCGCGGAATCCGGCGTCAACGCCGTCGCCAATCCGCTTATCAACATCACGCTGCAAGGGCGGCATGATACGTATCCGCGCCGTCGCGGTCTGACCCGCATCCCTGAACTGCGAGCGCATGGCGTGCGGGTCGCGCTCGGCCAGGATTGCGTGATGGACCCCTGGTTATGGGCTGGGGGCCGCGGACATGCTCGATGTCGCGCATATGGCGGCAGTGTGTGGATCGTCGGGATCATCGGCTTTCCTTCCCTTCCCCCCTTGCGGGGGAAGGTGGCCCGAAGGGCCGGATGAGGGATTGGCGCCGTCAGGCGCCGAGCGATTGCGAGAGATGTTTGCTGGGTTTAACCTTTATCAGGTTGCCGCCCGCAAGCGCCTAGCGGCGCGACCAGACGGTTTGAGATCGCCCTCAACAATATGCAGCAAAGCCTCTGCATGTTCGACGGCGAGGACCGCCTGATCGTCTGCAATGAGCGTTACGCCCAAATGTACGCCGTGCCAGGCGAATTGACACAGCCGGGCGCCGAGTGGCGACATATTGTCGCGCACCGGCTAAATACATTTGGCTACCGCGATCTCACCTTTGATGACATCGTGGCGGAGCACAACGGCGCCGATCTGAAGAAGAACGAATCATCGATCACGCGGTCGCTCAGAGATGGACGCACGATTCTCATCCGCCGTCAGCCGATCAAAGAAGGCGGATGGGTCGCCACGCACGAGGACATTACGGAGCGTCGGAAGGCGGAGGAGCGACTGTCGCTCATTGCGCATTACGATGCTTTGACGGGGCTGGCCAATCGCGTTCTCTTCCAGCAGCGGATGGAGGAGGCGGTCGTCGGCCTTCAGGCTGCCCAGCAATTTGCCGTCTTATGTCTCGACCTCGATCATTTCAAAGAAACAAACGATGCTCTCGGCCATGCCGTCGGGGACGCCCTGCTTCGAGAGGTGGCCGCTCGGCTCAAAACGTGCGTCGCGCGGAACGACACCGTCGCCAGGATCGGCGGGGACGAGTTCGCGATCGTCCAGATCGGGATCGCCGGCTCGGACGATTCCGGCGATCTCGCGCAGCGTCTATTGGACGTTTTAGCGAAACCCTATGAAATCGAAGGCAATCAGATCATTATCGGCGCGAGCATCGGCATAGCCTTGGCGTCGCGCGACGAATCGTCCGGCGCGCCGCTGTTGCGTCTGGCTGACATTGCGCTTTAGCGCGAAGACCGCGGGAAGAAATACTTAGCGGTTTTTCGAAGCCCTCATGGATTGGGAAATCCAAGTCCGTCGGCGGCTCGAGATCGATCTTCGCAGTGCATTGACCAACGAAGAGTTCGAGGTGTACTTCCAACCGGTAAACGACGCCAAGACCAAGTCGATCAATAGCTTCGAAGCCCTGGTGAGATGGCGTCATCCTGGTCGCGGCATGATTTCGCCCGCGGAATTCATTCCGCTCGCGGAGGAAACGGGCCTGATCGTCCCGCTGGGCGAATGGGTGTTGAGGACGGCATGCAGGGAGGCGACCCGCTGGCCTTCCGCCGTGCATGTATCTGTCAACCTTTCGGCCTGCCAATTCAAAGCGGTCCTCGCCGCGACCATTCGCAAGGCTCTCGCCGACTCTGGACTGTCTGCACGACGGTTGGAACTCGAAATCACCGAGACGGTGTTGCTCGACAGAAGCGGCGACAATCTTCGGATCCTGCACGAACTTCGCGATTTGGGCGTCAAAATTGCAATGGACGATTTCGGAACCGGATACTCTTCGCTCAGCTATCTCCGCGGCTTCCCGTTCGATAAGATCAAGATCGACCAATCCTTCGTCAGAAATGTCGATCAGCGCGACGCGCGGGAAATCGCCAAAGCCATTGCCGCACTTGGTCTGACCCTAGGAATGATAACCACCGCCGAAGGCGTCGAAACACAAGATCACCTCGACAAGATGATCGAATATGGCTGTATCGAGGTACAGGGCTATTTGTTCAGTCGCCCGGTTCCCGCTTCACACCTGCCGGGGTTGCTGAAATCGTTCAACAGCGGGATGCTGGTTGCAAGAGCGGGCCGGCCCTCCGTCTATCGCGCCGGCCGCCAATCCGCGCACTCCAGCGAAATTGCCTCGAGGGTGCTTGCAACGCGACAATCGCTAATATTAAAAATACCAGCGCCCACTTCGGTTCGAGGGTGCTTAAATTATTCGGTCCGACGCGGCGCCACGCCGCCGAGTAGCGCGGTGATGGCCGCCGCTTTTTTTCGCACGGCGTCGCCGAGCAAGGGCACACGTTCGTCGGAAATCCGCACCACGGGGCCGGAAACCGATATGGCGGCGATCGGCTCGGCGTTTTCGTCGAAGATCGCGGAGGCAATGCATCTCAGGCCGACCGCGTGCTCCTCGTCGTCGAGCGCATAGCCGCGATCCCGCACGCGCAGCAAATCCTCGCGCAATGCGACGGTATTGCTGATCGTCTTGATGGTGACCCGCGGTAGGCCCTTACGTTGCAGAATCTTCGCGACGGCCGCGTTCGGCATCGCCGAGAGCATCGCCTTGCCGACGCTCGAGCAATGCAACGGCACACGTCCCCCGGGGCGAGCAAACGCGCGCATCATCTGGCGTGATTCCACCTGGGCGAGATAGACCGCTTCGTACTGATCCTCGACCGCGAGATTGACCGTCTCGGCGCTCTCTTCCATCAGCGCTCGCATATGGGGTCGCGCCGCGCCGGTGAGGCTGCGCGTCCGCAAAAAGGCGTTGCCTGCCATGAACGCCTGCATGCCGACCGACCACAGTCGACGCTCGGGATCGAAATGTACGTAGCGTTCCTGCTCGAGCGTGGTCAGCAGCCGATGCGCAGTCGACGGCGAGAGCCCGACCTGTTGCGCGACTTCGGTCAAGGAGGCGCCCTCGTCGGTCGAAGCCAGTCGATTGAGGAGAGTGAG
The DNA here is from genome assembly GCA_049287975.1 of Roseiarcus sp. Lineage (GTDB taxonomy): Bacteria > Pseudomonadota > Alphaproteobacteria > Rhizobiales > Beijerinckiaceae > Roseiarcus. The sequence goes on along the minus strand of JBAQGU010000900.1, from coordinate 3,942 downwards.
CGCGCGGACGAGCGATTTGACCTGGTCGGATCGCTCCGCGGACCCCGAAGAGGCAGCCCGGCGCTCTGGGGCGGTGTGCGGACTCCTGTCGTTAGTCGCGGTCTTCCTGGGTCTGGCCATGTGATGCTCCGATTCGAGGTCTAACTAACGTTTCGGGGCCTCTTCCGCAATGCGGGAAATGAATGCGGCCCTCGCTCCCCGTTCTTCACGGGGAGGTGGCCGGCGGCGGGGGGTCATCGAAGGGGTATATGATAGAGGTAGATTTAGGAAGCGGAGACCGCCCCACCCCCTTCCCCCTCGTGAAGAACGGGGGAGGGGAAACCCCGATCATTACGTGATATCCCACGATGCGGAATATATTCCGCGATCCATTGACCGATTTCCGAGACGCCCCTAATTTGCGTCATTGCACAGCGGCGGGAGCGGACCATGTCCAGAATGAGAGCTATTGAAGCGGCGGTTCGGGTGCTCGAACTCGAGGGCGTCCGCACGGCGTTCGGCGTGCCGGGCGCCGCGATCAATCCGCTCTATTCCGCGCTGAAGAAGCGAGGATCGATTCGTCACATTCTCGCCCGGCATGTCGAGGGCGCCTCGCACATGGCGGATGGCTTCAGCCGCGCCAAACCGGGCAATATCGGCGTCTGCATCGGCACGTCCGGCCCTGCCGGCACGGACATGATCACCGGGCTCTATGCCGCGCAGGCGGATTCGATTCCTATCCTCTGTATCACTGGCCAGGCGCCGCGCGCCAAGCTTTATAAGGAGGATTTCCAGGCGGTCGACATCGAGAACATCGCCAAGCCGGTGACGAAATGGGCGGTGACGGTTCGCGAACCCGCGCTGGTCCCGATGGCGTTTCAGCAGGCATTTCACCTCATGCGCTCGGGACGGCCGGGTCCCGTGCTGATCGACCTGCCGATCGACGTGCAGATGGCCGAGATCGAGTTCGACGACGAGACCTATGAGCCGCTTTCCGTCTACAAGCCCAGGGCCTCGCGCAAGCAGGCGGAAAGGGCGCTGTCGATGCTGAATGCGTCGCAGCGCCCGCTGATCGTCGCGGGCGGCGGCATCATCAACGCCGACGCGAGCGATCTCTTGGTAGAATTCGCCGAGCTGACCGGGATTCCCGTCATCCCGACGCTGATGTGTTGGGGCGCGATTCCCGACGATCACCCGCTGATGGCGGGAATGGCGGGGCTGCAGACGAGCCACCGCTACGGCAATGCAACCCTGCTCGAATCCGATTTCGTCATGGGCATCGGCAACCGCTGGGCCAACCGGCACACCGGCTCGATCGACGTCTACACCAAGGGGCGAAAGTTCGTTCACGTCGACATCGAGCCCACGCAGATCGGCCGCGTGTTCGGGCCGGACCTCGGCATCGTGTCCGACGCTCGCGCGGCGCTGGCCCTGTTCATCGAGGTCGCGCACGAAATGAAGGCGGCGGGAGCGCTCGCCGACCGTTCGGCCTGGGCCGAGGCTTGCGCGCATCGCAAGCGCAGCATGCTGCGCAAGACCCACTTCGATTCCGTGCCGCTGAAGCCGCAGCGCGTCTATCAGGAGATGAACGAGATTCTCGAGCGTGACACCTGCTATGTCACCACGATCGGCCTCTCGCAGATCGCGGGCGCGCAATTCCTGCACGTCTACCAGCCGCGCAACTGGATCAATTGCGGCCAGGCGGGCCCCCTCGGCTGGACCTTGCCGGCGGCGCTCGGCGTGCGCGCCGCCGATCCCGACCGCAACATCGTCGCCCTTTCGGGGGACTATGATTTCCAGTTCATGATTGAGGAGCTCGCGGTCGGCGCGCAACACAAGCTGCCCTATCTGCACATCGTGGTGAACAATTCCTATCTCGGCCTCATCCGTCAGGCGCAGCGCAATTTCGAAATGGATTTCGAAGTCAGCCTGGCGTTCGAGAACATCAACGTCGCGCAGGACGGCGACGCGGTGCCCGGATATGGCGTCGACCATGTCGCGGTCGCGGAAGGGCTCGGTTGCAAGGCGATCCGGGTCAAGAGCCCCAACGAGTTCAAAGGCGCCTTCGCCCGCGCCCAGGAACTGATGCGCGAATGCCAGGTTCCCGTGGTGCTGGAATTCATTCTGGAACGGGTGACCAATATTTCAATGGGCACTGAGGTCGACAGCGTCAACGAGTTCGAAGACATCATCTGCCTCGACCCGCGCCTATCGATCAAGAAGAGCGGCGACATGGGCGCGAAGGGTCCGGCGACCAAGCCGGCGCCGCTTCCGGCGCTGGCGCGCTAGGGGCGCAAGGGCGACCGCTCACGCGTCGTTCCTCAGCGTTTCGCGCGCGGCCGGCAATGTGAACGGGGGCCGATCGCCTACCGGATTCTCTAATCGATCGCGACCATCACGTCGGACGCCTTGATCACGGCATAGGCGGTCTGGCCCGGCTTGAGCTTCAGTTCGTCCACCGCCTCGTTGGTGATCGACGCGGAGACGACGACGCCTCCAACGTCCAGTTGCACATGGGCGGTCGTCTGGCCCTTGGTCACCGACTTGATGACGCCCTTGATCTGATTGCGCGCGCTCAATTTCATTGCTCGGCTCCCTTTCATAGGAAACTATAGGCGCTCTTTCCGCGTGAGAACAGCCTAGCCTGGACACGCCGCGCGACATTCGCCGCCGAGACAGGCGCCGACAGGAATCCAATCGCCATTGCTCGTGCAGACCAAGACGATACCACGGTTCGAAACACAATAGCCGCCGATCTCGAATCTGGTCCCCGCCCAATAGCACGAGTAGACGGGACTGGGACCCGGGTGCGCTGATCTCGCCAGCGCCTCGCCGCTGAACGACAGCGCGTGCGCCAAGAACACGATTCCGACGCGAAGCATCGTTGCAGGTCCCCTCTTTACGGGTCGCTTCATTCTAAGACGTCCGGTTCGGAACGCAAATGTCGATCGCACGCATTTTGCGCCGCGAAGAGAAAGCTCGCTACGGGAGGCGCCACTCGCCGAGTTCCCGTTCGGCCGAGCGGTCGTCCGAAGGCGACGCCGCCGCGCTCAGTTCGTCACGAAAGCGAGCAGCGCGCCCATTGCGTCTACGATCAGCATCTCGTCGTGTCGAGTGAACGCGACGCCGCGCTCCGCGAGGAAGGTCGCCGTCGCCGCGATGTCGGCGACGGCGATGCGCGTAGCTGCGAGCCCATGCCCTTCGGCCCCTGGGGCGCCGGCGCCGAACTGTCGGGAAAAAACGTCGGGCGTGAGACATTCGATCGACGCGACCGAGAATCCGCCCGCAATCGGCTTCGGCGGCGCATCGACGAAAACGCTTAGAAATTCCACGATTTCGCCGGGCGCCTCATGCGTGATCACGACGCCCGATATCGCCGAGGCGCCGTTGGGATGCACCTGCGCCTCGGGGCTCCAGAAATTCTCCGGAAAATGCTGCTGGCAGACGAAAAATCCCGTCTGCGGCAGCGCCGCGCAGCTCGCGAAGGCGAGCGAGAAGGCGACATCGACGCTGGAGCCGTCCGGCCGTTGCGCCCGGCGGGCGAACTCGAATCGCTGGAAATCGCCGAGGCCCTTGGCCGCGAAGGCGCGCCGGTCGGCCTCGGCGTCGCTGGAGCGCAGGACCAGCATCGCCAGCCCCTCGCGCCGCGCCAGGAACTCGGCCACGAACCTTGCGAAAGAGAAGACGCGAGGATCCGACGCCGGCGCCTCGAATCCCTCGCTCAGGCCGATCAGTTCGAGGAACGCCCCGTCGAACTGGACGATATGATTTTCGGTGCCCCAGGGATGGCGATTGCGCGCCCCGACCTGAAAGCCGAGCCGTCGGTAGAGTGTTGCCTGCGCGGCGAGATCGAGGGTGGGTATCACGACGTGATCGATGGCGGGGCATTTGCAATCCTGTTCGGCTGCCGGTGTGCTCACCAACCGCTCCACCCTATCCGATGGCTTCCGTCCGATGATTCGC
>JBAQGU010000899.1:0-2027 GCA_049287975.1 Roseiarcus sp. | reverse complement strand
GAGATCGCGCGCGCGATCGACCTTTCAATTTGACCAAATACCAGAGTTTCGATCTCGAGGATCTCGATTCAGATCGAACCGTCTCGTATTCGCGCGCTCCGCCAGCTGTCGCGCCGGTCGGCGCGACGCTCGTCGCTGCGCCCCGCTGATTCGCGCGGGCCGCGACGGTCGATCAACGCTTCGACCAACCGTAGCGTCAGCCGCCATGCCCGGATACGGCTATGCTGCGAATCGCCAGCTGCATTTCGCTCCCCTTCGACGTCGCGAAAGATGTGCCAGACACAGAGTCAACACGTGATTCTGTCGAACCGATGATCCGGACAGTCTGGCCGGGGGTTGACGAGACGGGTGGACGACCGCCACAACTCCGTTTGGATCCGAGTCCGCCCCATGACCGCCGACGACCTCGTCTCGCTCTTCGATCTCGAGTCTTTCGGGCCTTACCGCTATGTCGGTCATTCCCCGACCAACGGTTGGAAACGAGTGTTCGGCGGCCAGGTGATCGCGCAGGCGCTGATCGCCGCGCAGCGTACGGTGGAGGGCCGGACGCTGCATTCGCTCCACGTTTATTTCATTCTGGGCGGCGACCCGCGCGAACCGATCCTTTTCGAGGTCGAGCGCATCAGGGACGGGCGCAGCTTCACCACGCGACGCGTGGTCGCGCGTCAGCGCGGCGAAGCGATTTTCGCGCTCTCCGCTTCCTTTCAAGTCGAGGAGGAAGGTCTCGAACACCAGTACCCGATGCCGGATGTTCCGGACCCTGAAGGCTTGCCCAACCCTGTCCAGCTCGCCGCGCTCGCGGGCGAGGCCGCGCAACAGCGGGTAAAGGGCTTCTTCGATCACATCCGACCGATCGAGCTCCGCCCGATCGACCTCAGGCGCTACCAGCCGGCGCAAGCCGGCCAAAAGCGCGATCCGCGCCAGTCGATCTGGATCCGGATCGCGGGCCGCTTGCCGGACGACCCCGCCATTCATCGCGCCGCGCTCGCATACCTCTCCGACATGACGCTGCTCGACACCGTGCTGGTGGCGCATGGCTATTCGATCTCCAGCGGAAGATTTCAGGTGGCGAGCCTGGACCATGCGATTTGGCTGCACCGCCCGTTTCGCGCGGACGAATGGTTGCTTTACGTCCAGGACAGCCCGAGCGCTTGCGGCGCGCGTGGGCTGACCCGCGGCCTGCTCTACACGCGCGCCGGCGCGCTGGTGGCGAGCGTGGCGCAGGAAGGCTTGCTGCGGGCACGTGTCGCCACCGTGATTTGATTAAAATCTGGGCGCCTGCAAATTAAGCGCACGCGCCGATGACGTCCGGGGGATACCCCGAGAGCTCAGCCGGCCCAACAATTCAAAGAGTTTTCATGTCGTTGCCGCGCGCGCGGCGCGTTGGCACATCCCTTGTATCGCGCCGGTCGGTCGGGGCGTGTTCGCGCTTCCGCTCAATCTCATAAAGGGAGGCGCCGACGTCGAGATAGTCGCGTCGCGCCCACCGAACCGGGGCAAGAAACATGAAAATTGTAATGGCGGTCATCAAGCCGTTCAAACTCGAGGAGGTGCGCGACGCGCTGACCTCGATCGGGGTTCACGGACTGACGGTGACGGAAGTCAAGGGTTACGGTCGTCAGAAGGGCCACACGGAGATTTATCGCGGCGCGGAATACGCCGTCAGCTTCCTTCCCAAGCTCAAAATCGAGGTCGCGGTGAGCGACGCGCTGGTCGACAAAGTGATCGACGCGATCATCGCAGCCGCGCGCACCGGGCAGATCGGCGACGGCAAGATCTTCGTCTACGGCTTGGATTCGGCCGTCCGTATCCGCACCGGCGAAAAGGACGACGACGCTCTTTGAGCGTTCGCTCCCCCACCGCTTTCCGCTTTACCCCTTGGAGTTCGCAAAAATGAAGTTGTCTCGGTTTTTATCCGGTCTGGCGCCGGCGCTGGCGATCGCCGCGCTGATAGGCTTCGCCGCGCCTGCGCCGACCCTCGCGCAACAGGCGTCGCCGACGCCAGCGCCCTCCGCCACCGCTACTCC
>JBAQGU010000898.1:0-20200 GCA_049287975.1 Roseiarcus sp. | reverse complement strand
GTACAATTGTCACGACGCCATTTCGCCCCAGCCGGACGCCGCATGTCTGCCGATATGGGAAAAGGAGAGCGGGGACAACCGTCTCCGCATCGAGATCGTCGACGCCGATAGTACGCGCGTCGCTCGGTTGAATTAAAATATCGGCCGTAGGTTTATTTCGATCGACGGTTATTGGTATGGGATAGATTTCGTGATCACGGCGCTTGGTACTAGCTGCGCAAGAGATCTCGTCGACGAGCGCGGATTCATCTACCACTGTACTAGGCCAGCGCTCGAAGAACCTGACCAACGAGGGGTGCAGGCCCTCGCCTCGTCGAGTTGCAATTGCATGGAAGGCCAAAAATGAGATCACGATACGCTCTCCCGGCAAATTCGTCACAACATGATGATTAGATGCGCGCCGCTGATCACTCTGGTCAGTATACGCGAATCGTCCAAAATCAAGACTTCGCTTCTTTTTCTTGATGTTTTTGAGCGTCGAGCTCGCGTGATTGAATCACGCGAGCCGAATGCATTGAAGACGAAGAAATCCACTAATCGCGTGACCGCGATCACGCAGCGCGTATGAGGCCGAGTTGCTGGAGTGCTGTCACGCCGTCGTCCAGACCTATTTCTTCGGTGATCTTGCCGTTGACGATCCGTAGCACCGTCGTTCCGGTGAATCGCATTTTCTTTCCAGTCGATGCTGGCAACGATCCCATCAGGAAATCGCTGAACGCCGGTCCGGTATGGGCGCCGCCGCCGATCCATCGACCGACCACATAATCGCCCTCGGCGATGAGATCGGCAGCGCCGGTGAAAGCGAGGTTTGGAAACGCTTCGCGGAATCCGGTCATGAAGGCTTTGATCTCGGCGTGGCCGCGACGAGGCTCATGAAGCGAATATTGCAAAAGCATGTCGGGAGCGGCAAGCTCATCGACAATCTGGAGATCGCAGTTTTCGCCCCAGAAATCGGTGAACCAGCGGCCGACGAGGGCTTTGTTGTCGTCTTCTTTGCTCATGACTTATCCTTTAGTTTCAGACCGGCGGATCAGCCGAGGTCCTGAGAGGAAAACTAAACAATAAGACGTTGCCGCGAACTCCGATTCTTGCTTCCGAATCAAAGCGCCAGCTGTCAGCTCAAAACGGACGCCAAAAAGCGATTCTCGATTCCGGCCTCTCAAAAGGCCGTAGACCTTTCGAACAGCGCAGAACTCAGTTCAATCGTAAGAACCGCGGATTCTCTGGCCGCTGAGGCCTTGCGATGCGCCTGTCGAGGCCGTCCGCTGAGCTCTGCCCGTCACAAATCCGCGAGCGCCTTCGCCAGCCTCGCCGTCAGCGGTTCGATCTCGCGCGTTTCGCATTCCCAGACCATCACGACCCGAAACCCCAAGCGGCGCAGCGACCGGATCGCGTTCGCGTCGCGTCGGCGGTTGGTCGTAAACTTGTCTCGCCAGAAGGCTTCGTTGGCCTTGGGCATGGTCGCGTGTTTGCAGCCGGTGTGCTGATGCCAGAAGCAACCGTGGACGTAGATCGCCCATCGCCTTCGCCGGTTGGAGAAATCCGGCGAGCCCGCGAGCCCGCGCACGCTGAGGCGATAGGCGAGCCCGAGGTTCCTCAGAATCGAGGCGACGACCAGTTCGGGGGTGGTGCCGCGCTGGCGCACCCTCGCCATCAGCGCGGAGCGCTTCGGGTCAGGCTTCGGGACTCTCATTCCGCCGCGAAGGCCGGGATCGCGCGGGCGGGCGGCGCGGCTTCCATGCAAACGACGTGACGCCGCAACGCATCGAGGAAGCCAGGCGGGAAACGCAGCGAACTTCGCTCGGTGCGCAAAAGAAATCCGCGCGTCGCCCGCGCCGACAAACCCTTCCCTTGATAGCGAAGGAAATCGGCGAGCGGCGCCCTTTGCCGCCATACTGGGAACGCGCCGATCTCGACGCGCCGGCGCCGCATGCCGTCGAAGCGAGCCGCTTTCGGCCAGCGCGCGCCCTCGGCGAGTTCGCGGTCGCGATCTCGCTCGTAGAATCCCGGCATCGCGAGCCGCTCGCCGAGCCATTTCGCGACCGGCACGGTGACGGCGTTGCCGACCAGCGCCCATCGAAGCGACGCGCGGCCGACATCCGCAGCCGGTTCCGTCCAGGCGGCCTCGAATCCCTGAAGCCGCTCGGCGTCGCGGATATCGGGCGTCACGACCCGCCCGCTCGGCAGCAGGATCGCGGGCGGTGACGCTATCCCGACCGTCGAGCCGTTCTTCAGCGTGGGGATCGCGTCGTCAGCCCACCCCAATCCCCTGACGCCTTCGGTCCAGTAGAACCCGTGCGCGTGCGTCGAGAGCGACGTGGCCGCCTCGGTCGGATCGACTTCGTCGGCGAGCAGCACCGATTCCGGATCGACATCGCTGGTCGTGGCGACGAACAGGACGCGCTCCCGCCGCTGCGGCAAAAAGGCCATCGAATTGACGACGCGATAGGCCCAGCGATAGCCGCGTTGCTCGAACGCCTCGACCAGCGTTCTGAGGCCGCGCCCGGAATCGAGTTGCAGCATGAAGGAGACGTTTTCCAGCACCACCCAAGGGGCGCGGCGCTTGTCCAACAGCCGGAACACATGGCCGACGAGGCCCGAGCGCTTGCCGCCGATCCCCGCCGTCGCTCCCGCTTGGCTCAAATCCTGGCAGGGGAAACCGGCGACGACGGCCTCGACCTCCGATGGCAGATCCGTCAGATCGACGATGTCGGGCGCGAGCGGCACATCGGGATTTCGCGCGGCCAGGACGGCGCGCGCGGGCGCCCAGATTTCACAGAGCATCGAGGTCCGGTGTCCCGCCGAAGCCATCCCCACCTCAAAGCCGCCAATTCCCGCGAAGAGTCCCGCGACCTCCATTCCGAAACTTTCGGCTCGAGTTCAGACTGATTTCCACGCTCACATATTGTCCACGCCGACGAAAGTTCGAAATCGCGCTTTTCCGCATGAAATCCTGTGCCGGATACGGGCGCGCTCCTCCCCGTCCCGTTTCGCTCGTCTCCAAAGCTTGGAGCGAGCCGGAAGCGTCCGAGCGGCGTCGGGCCGCCGCACGCCGGAACTCGGGGCCGACCCGGGTTCGCCTTCGCCCTGTGATTGTCAAAGCCCTGACCGTTTCGCTCGACTAAACTCGGACGTCCCGCCGCCCGCTTCGCTCCGAGGCCAGCGGTCCGCCCTCGCGGAGACCGCCCGTGATCGCCGGATTCAGCCTGTTCGCGCTCGTCATCGCCGCGTTCGTGCTGCTGACGATCCTGATGGGCGTGCGGCAAGCGCCCCGCGCCTTCACCGCGCTCGCACAAGCTCCCAATCAGAGGACCTTCATCGTTCCGATGGAGCTCGCCTCGCTCGCGGGCACGCTGAGCGGCATCGCGGCGATCGCGGGGAGCGCTCAGAGCGAAGCGCGCGCCGAGGAGGCCGCGCGTGTTCGTCGCGCGATCGTTCCCGACAGTCCTGCGCGCGCGGCGGGTCCGGCGTGAGCGAGATCGGCTTACCCTACTATGGCTGGCTGCTCGCGGGGCTCGCGCTATGCGCGGCCGAGACCCTGGCTCCCGGCGCGTTCCTGATCTGGATCGGGCCGCGGGGCTGATTCTCGGCGCGGTCGAATTCTTCGCGCCGATGGCGTTGACCCTGCAGCTGCTGGGTTTCGCCGCGCTTGTCGCCGGGTTGCTGTTCGTCGGACGGCGGGTCTATGGTTCGATCGACGCGGTGGGACCGTCGCTGCCGATGAGTCGCGCGCATGCGCTGATGGGCCGGGAATTCTTTCTGGACAAGGCGTTCGCGCGCGGATTCGGCAGCATCCGCGTCGACGACAGCGTCTGGCGGGTCGCCGGCGAGGACATGCCGACGGGAACAAGGGTGCGCGTCGTGGCGATCGAAGACGGTTCGGCGATTCGGGTGGAAAAGGCATGAGCCGCGAATTCTCGCGGCCAACTCAGGGAGTATGAAATGCGAAAATTCATGACAGGGCTCGCGCTCGCGATCTGCGCGTTGGGTTCTGCGCCTTCGGCGATCGTCGGAACCGGCGCGGCCCTCGCGCAAGCCGAGCCTCCGGGCTCGGTCTTCGCAGGGCTGAAACAGGCTCCGCTGACCGAGGCGCAGATCAAGCAGTACGTCGCCGCGCAGAAGGACATGGAGGCGGTTTTCGGCGGCTTGCCGCCGGAGGCGGCCGACAAACCCGATCCCAAGATCACGGCGAAGTTGGAGGCGATAGCGAAGAAATATCATTTCGCGAGCTATGACGATTTCAATTCGGTGGCGGGGAATATCGCGCTGGTTCTCGAGGGCGTCGATCCGCAGACGAAAAAATACGTCGGCGCCGAGGTCATGCTGAAACAGCAGATCGCCGAGGTTCAAGCCGACAAGAAGATGCCTCCAGCGGACAAGAAGGCGGCGCTAGCCGAACTGAACGCCGGACTCAAAGCTATAGTCCCGGTTCAAATCACCGCCAACATCGATCTGGTTCTCAAGCACTTCGACGAACTGGCGGCGGAGGAGCCGCAACCGAACAAGTAGCGCTCGGCGCCGTCGCCTCCGCCAGCTCAGAACTTGTATCCGAGCCGCAACCCGAAGTTGGTCAGGCCGGGATTTTCCCGGCCGCACAGGTCGGCGTGAGAGACGTGCTCGATGCTCCCGACGATGTCGATATTGGAGGTTATCTGCAATCCCAACCCGCCGGATTCGCGGAAGGTGACCGGGCAACCCAACCAGCCGGGTCGCCCCTTCTCGGAGTCGTTGAGCGCGCCGCCGAACTCGCCCTCGAAGAACAAGCGATCGTAGATCGGCACGTGAAAGTTCACGCCCGTGTAAGCATAGCTGGTGCGGCCTTCGAAGTTGACCATCGCGCCGAGTTCGAGTCTCGGGTTGAGGAAGGCCGCCAGATACGGGTTGCTGCCGCTATAGAAGAGCAAATGCGAGGAAAGCACCTCGCCCGAGCCCGATTCCGAAGACAAATCTAACACGTTGGAAAATACGCCGCCGCGAATTTCATCTATGAAAGAAAAGTCTCCAACTGTCGGGGCGGCTGTCGCGTCCGCGGCTGGCGCGTCCGCGCATCGCGCCGGGGGCGCCCAGAGCGCCACGAGCGCCATGAGGAACGCTGGTGTCGACCGATTCGTCTGCCCCATTTCGCCCAACCTTCGCCGAAGTTCTGCCTTCGTTTGGATTCGTTAGCATGTCGCGCTACGAAAAGCAGCGCGTAGCGTCCGATATGCGCATTTTCTTTTCCAGGAAAAATTCGGCTGGCCGAGCGTCGCGCACTCGCCACAGTTAGCGAAGCGGTGTGGCGCCGGCCCGGACGGGCGCCGGACTGGCGCGCGGCCGCGAATGATGATCTTGTCGCCGCGCCAAAACCAAAACCGGAACGCCATGAACAATGATCAGGCTCTGAGCAAGGCGCGAGCGTTGCTGGCCCGCGCGCCCGTCTTCGACGGCCATAACGATCTTCCCTGGGTCATCATGCACGACAAGCAGGCGCGAGGCGACGTGCGCGCTTTCGACCTCATGCGTGTGCACGAGCGCGGCGATACCGACATTCCGCGGCTGCGCGAGGGCGGGGTCGGCGCGCAATTCTGGTCGGCGTTCCAGCCCACGAGCGCGCCGCACCCCGCGCGCACGACGCTCGAACACCTCGATCTCATCCGCCGCATCGAAGCTGCATATCCCGATGTTTTTTTCCCGGCGCGGAGCGCCGCCGATTTCGGGCGCGCACGGCGCGCAGGCAAGATCGCGTCCTATATCGTCGTAGAGGGCGGGGTCGGACTCGAGAACTCGCTGGCGCCGTTGCGCGTCTGGCACGCGGCCGGCGCGCGGATGCTGATCCCGTGCCACAACGAGACGCTCGACTGGGTGGATTCGGCCACCGACACACCCCGTCATGGCGGCTTCAGCGCGTTCGGCCGCGCCGTCATCGGCGAGGCGAACCGGCTGGGCATGATCGTCGACGGGGCGCACCTTTCGCACGACGGAATCCGCCAGCTTCTCGACGTCAGCGAGGCGCCGATCCTGCTCTCGCACTCCAACGCCTTCGCGCTCTGCGATCATCCGCGCAACGCGCCCGACGACGTGCTGCGCCGGCTGAAGGACAATGGCGGCGTCGCGATGGCGACGTTCGTGCCGGGATTCCTCTCCCAGGCGTTGCGCGACTGGCTCAAGCGTTCTCGCGACGGCGCCCCCAAGGCGCCGCTCGGAAGCGATCCGAAGGCGCAAATGGCGGAACTGGAGACGCGCCAGGGCCCCGCGCCGCGCGCGACGCTCTCCGACGTAGCCGACCATGTCGTCTATCTCGCGGAAACCGCGGGAATCGATCACGTCGGCATCGGCTCGGATTTTTTCGGCGGCCCGCAGCCGATCGGCCTCGAAAACGTCAGCTGCTTTCCGCATCTCTTCGCCGAATTGTTGAAACGCGGCTTCTCCGAGCGCGATCTGGCCAAGATCGCCTCGCGCAACGCTCTGCGCGCGATGCGCGAGGTCGAACTCGCAGCCGAGCGGCTGCGCCGGTCGCGCGAGCCGGCTTTGGGACGGCTCGAGGATTATCAGGGGGCGTGAAGGGGAGGGCGGCGGTAGCGCGTTTGCCCGATGCCTATCGCGGGAACATCCAAATATCCGCGTGCTCGCGCTCGACTTCCCGTTCGGCAGCCCCGAGGCGATGACATGAATCGATGCCGAGGCGGCCTCCGCGGCGCCGGGTTATCGAGAGGCCAAATACGACCGCGCGGGGCTTCCCAACGCGTCGATCAGCCGCGACCGCTCGGCCGGCGCGATGGAGCGGAAAGTGCAAAGATCTCCGTCACATGCGCCTCGCGATTTCGAAGAACAACCAGCCGCCGAACGCAATGCCCACCGGCCAGAGTACGAGGGAATCAACGTTGTTGGACATCGGAACAACTCCTGTGCTTTGATCCGAACGCGCTGCCCATGAAACACCGGCGGCGCGTTGAATGGTCCTTTGCCTCCTCGAGACGCCTCCCCTCCGGTCAGAGCGGCGTGCCGACCCCCGGCGGGATTACCCGGCCGACCTCGGTCACCATCGCTTCGATGAAATCAGGCGCGAGAAACTCCACGCAGGCCTGACCATCGGCGGCTCGCACGAATCATCCGCCGCCCGAACTCCCCATAACAGCACGGGCGCCGAGAGGAAAGCTTCGTGAAACCGGCGCTTCCTGACCCGACCATTTGTCGAAAACCGCCGTCGCCGACGGGAGCCGAAACCTCGCTCCGTTACACGGCGTCATGTACGTCGAGCGGATGGCTCGGCCCGCTCGTCTAGTTTCGAGTCTCGCCTCGAGCGAGGCGCGGTCCGCTGCCGCTGCGATGCTGTTCGAGGAGGATCATCATGTCGAAGAGGATCATCATGCTGACCTTCTCAAGGCGGCTCGGCGAGCAACCTCGGCGGACCTTCCGAAAGTCCAAGTCAGCCTATGCGCAAGCACAATCGCCACGTATCTCCAGCAGTCTGAATCGACGCTGGCGGGCAATGGCGTGAGCGGCTGCGCCGGGTTATATCCTTGGCGCAAATCAGGGTTCGAACATTGCGGGATAATATCGTAATTGCGGTCGTCGACGATGACGAATCGGTTCGAGAGGCGTTGACGGGCCTCGTTCGATCGCTGGGCTATGGCGCGGTGGCGTTCCGGTCCGCCGCGGAGTTTCTGAATTCGAAGCGGCGCCATGGCGCGGCGTGCCTGATCACGGATGTGCAAATGCCGGGAATCACAGGGCCGGAACTCCATGAGCGACTAGTGGCCTGCGGCGAACCCATCCCCACCATTCTGATCACGGCCTATCCCAACGAAAGAGTGCGAGCACGCGTGTTGCAGGCGGGCGTGAAGGGGTACCTGACGAAGCCGTTCGCCGAGAATGACTTGCTCGCGTGCATCGATTCCGCTCTCCACACAGACGCTGCAGGAGAGAGGCGGACATGACGGCGCTAAGGGGAGCTGGAATGCGCTTCAATCTCGGTCGCGCGGTTTGCTGGGTGATCATGGATGCGCGGGATGGGGCAGGCGAAATGCGGCGCCCTTGGGGCGAGTTGGTGGTCGCCCACGCCTTCAGGCCGTCTGATTATGATTCAGCGAGCCCTGCGGTGAAAGCTTCAGCTTGTCAGCCATTCGAGCCAGATCGGGTAGCGAGGACGCATTCATCTTTCGCATGACCTGACCGCGATGGACCTTCGCTGTAACCTCGCTGATGCCCATGTCGTAAGCGATCTGCTTGTTGAGCCGTCCGGCCGCGACGCGAACCATCACCTCGCGCTCGCGCGGGGTCAGGGTTTCGAAACGCGTCCGCAACCCCGCCGCCAACCTGTCCTCCTCCAGCCAAGCGCGGTCGCGCTCGAGGCCGAGTTGGACCGCATCGAGGAGATCCTGGTCCCGGAAGGGCTTGGTCAGGAACTCGATCGCTCCGCCCTTCATCGCCCTGACGGACATGGGGATGTCGCCATGCCCGGTGATGAAGACGATCGGAAAGTGGATGTGCATCGCTGCGAGTTCACGTTGAAGATCGAAGCCGCTCTGTCCAGGCAATCGAACGTCGAGTACGAGGCAGGAGGGCCCTTCCGGACGCCCCGACGACTTTAGGAATTCGCCAACAGAAGCGAGCAGCTTCACTTGAAAGCCGACTGACCGAAAAAGGCCGCTGAGCGCCTCCCTGATCGCGGGATCGTCATCGATGACGATCACGGTCGGAGTAGTCATGGCCATCGTCGACAACCTGCAAGCCCCCAGCGCAAACGACGGCAGGCTGACCAGAGAGAATACCGCCCTCTGCATTTCGATGAGATCTCCGGTACGACTGACGGATGGTCTATCAAGCGGGACGGACCCTTTCTATGTGTTCCACGCACGGTGTAGTTGATCACACTCCGCGCTCCCATGTTAGTTATACGAAGGTGCACCCAAATCATACTTAGGTGAGAGGCCGAGGCACTCGCGAGCTGCACGAGGGTTGCTCCAATCGAGTCCGCCAGGCAGCGATCCCTGGTTCTGCAGCAAGGCGCGATTGAAACTGCCGGTCACGCCGGCGGCGCTTTCTTGGCGAACGACGGAAAAACCTTTTCGGCTCACTCGCGGCCGCCAAGAAAAGACGCCCGCCGCGCGACGGGCGTCCACAGGCGACTGACAGAAGCCGAAGCCGCGGATCAGTAGTCCATTCCGCCGCCCGGCATCGCCAGCGGCGGGGTTTCCTTCTTCGGCTTCTCCGCGACCATCGCTTCGGTCGTGATCAGCAGGCTGGCGACGGAGGCGGCGTCTTGCAGGGCGATGCGCACGACCTTGGTCGGGTCGATGATGCCGAGCTTGTAGAGATCGCCGTATTCGCCGGTCTGGGCGTCATAGCCGAAGGCGTAGTCGGACTTGTCGAGAATCTTGCCGACGATGACGGAGCCGTCAAGGCCTGCATTCTCGATGATCTGGCGCGCCGGCGTCTGAATAGCCTTGCGAACGATTTCGACGCCGGTGCGTTGATCCGAATTGTCGAACTTCACGGCCTCGAGCAGCTTGGCCGCGCGCAGCAGCGCGACGCCGCCGCCTGGCAGCACTCCCTCCTGAACCGCCGCACGAGTGGCGTTGAGGGCATCGCCGACGCGGTCCTTCTTCTCCTTGACCTCGACCTCCGTCGCGCCGCCGACCCGGATCACCGCGACGCCGCCTGCCAGCTTCGCCAGACGCTCCTGCAGCTTCTCCTTGTCGTAATCCGAGGTCGTCTCCTCGATCTGCGCCTTGATCTGCCCGATGCGTCCGTCGATGTCGGACTTCTTGCCGACGCCGTCGACGATCGTGGTGTTCTCCTTCTCGATTCGCACCCTCTTGGCGCGACCGAGCATGGCGAGCGTGACGTTCTCGAGTTTGATGCCGAGGTCTTCGGCGATCATCGTGCCGCCGGTGAGGATCGCGATGTCCTCCAGCATCGCCTTGCGCCGATCGCCGAAGCCGGGCGCCTTGACGGCCGCGACCTTGAGGCCGCCGCGCAGCTTGTTGACGACGAGCGTGGCGAGCGCTTCGCCCTCGATATCCTCGGCGATGATCAGCAGCGGCTTACCGCTCTGCACCACCGCTTCCAGCACGGGCAGCAGCGCCTGCAGCGAGGTCAGCTTCTTCTCGTGAATCAGGATGTAGGGATCCTCGAGCTCCGCGACCATCTTCTCGGAATTGGTGATAAAATAGGGCGAGAGATAGCCGCGATCGAACTGCATGCCCTCGACGACGTCGAGTTCGGTTTCGAGGCTTTTGGCCTCTTCGACCGTGATGACACCCTCGTTGCCGACCTTCTGCATCGCCTGCGAGATCATCTTGCCGATCGAGGCCTCGCTATTGGCCGCGAGCGCCGCGACTTGCGCGATCTCGTCGGAATTCGAGATCTTGCGGCTCTTCTTGCCGAGATCGGCGACGATCGCTTCGACCGCGAGATCGACGCCGCGCTCGACGTCCATCGGGTTGGCGCCGGCAGCTACCGATTTGGCGCCTTCCCTCACGATGGCGTGCGCGAGCACGGTCGCCGTCGTGGCGCCATCGCCGGCGTTGTCGTTGGCCTTGGTGGCGACCTCGCGCACCATCTGGGCGCCCATGTTCTCGAACTTGTCGGCGAGTTCGACTTCCTTCGCGACCGTCACGCCGTCCTTGGTGATGCGCGGCGCCCCGAAGCTCTTGTCGAGAACGACGTTGCGGCCCTTCGGTCCCGGGTGACGCGCACGGCGTTGGCCAGAATGTCTATCCCCCGGATCATTTTCTCGCGCGCTTCCTGCGAGAATTTCACTTCCTTTGCTGACATTTATATTAGTCTCGCTCCATCAGACATGAGATTGGAAAATTGACCACAGATCCCTTGATCAGGCGGCCTTGCGAGCCGGCGCGGCCGCACCCTCGATGATTCCCATGACGTCGCTCTCCTTCATGATGAGGAGGTCTTCGCCATCGAGCTTGATCTCCGTGCCCGACCATTTGCCGAACAGGATCCGGTCCCCGGCCTTCAGTTCGAGCGCGATCAGCTTGCCGCTGTCGTCCCGGGCGCCAGGCCCGACGGCGATCACTTCGCCTTCCTGAGGTTTTTCCTTGGCGGTGTCGGGAATGATGATCCCACCCTTCGTCTTTTCCTCGGCCTCGATGCGCTTGACGACCACGCGATCGTGCAGCGGACGAAACTTCATGACTTCCTCCTGGTTAAAGATTTCACGCTTTAGGGGAGGCCTCCCGCCCCCGCGGCCCACAGGTAGGAAGCGCCAATTTTTTTTTCAAGGCGTTCGGCCAAAAAAATCAGCACTCTTGTATGCTGAGTGCTAATATATTGAAATCGCAGCCATATGGATCATTTTTTGCTTGCAGGCGTTGTCAAGGATTGCAAACTTGCAAGCCTGCGACTCATGAGGAGAGCCACATGCCCGCTACGGACTTCCAACAGAAGCTCGAAGGTTTCGGGTTGACCACCGCCAACATCTTCTACCACCGGCCGGACTATCCCGCCGTCCTTCAGAGCTTCCTGTGGCAGCGACACGATCTTCATCCGCACTATCCGGAGTTACGTAAGTTTCTCGGCTTTTGGACGCGCGAACTCGACGGCGTGCTGCATTCCGTCGTGGTGGCGCATGCACGACTGATAAAGCCGACGGAATTCAGGGCGATCGATGGGGAGTTCCGGTTGAATTGACGGCAGCGGCCGTCATTGCCAGCGAAGCGAAGCAAACGTGCGTCCGCGAGGACGTCTTGTCAGCGGGGTGCGAGGCCCCGCCGCAAGGATGACCGGATACGCTGGCCAAACAAATTCTTCGCGACCGCCGGGCTGTTGACCCTGGACGCGGCTTGGCGGCAAGGCGCCGTCAAATCGGGCGGTGGAACAGTCGATTGCTTTTTGTCGACCTTCACCAGTTTCAAGCGACATTGGAGCTGTTCGACGCACAAGCTGCACCTTGCTGGCACGGGCGTGCTGGCGTGCGCGCTACTGCTCCGGGATCGAATCCGGCGCGAGCCGAGCCGCCGCAGTCGACACAGATTATGGGCCGAAGACGCCGCTCGTAATTTGCGACACGCGTGATCCGATCATGCAAGTGTTGGACGCCGTCCGGGCGCACAAAGTCAAGGAGAAATTGGACAGGAGAAATTGGACGAATTCGTAAAAGCAGCCGGCCCGAAGAACGAACCCGGACGTCTCTGCAGCGACATCGGCCCAATCCTGTTCGGAGCGAGCGAACATGTCGGCGTTCTCTTCGATAACGACAGAGCGATAAATTTGTAGGTGTCCCACCTCGGCAATCGCCGTGGGGAATCGCGTCGTTGCGCTCGCAATGACGAATGTGCCCTCCTGAGGGCGCCCTACCGTAATCGTCGAAATCTTGACAATTGCGCCCGATAAGTAATACTTATATTCGAATTTAGAGGCGGCCGAAAGCTAAAACCGCCTGCGGCGGGGCGGGGAGGGATTTTTGGAGGAGGCGTCGCAGCCCAAGCCGCGTCTGCGCATCGCGAGGCACGTCATGGCCGCCGAGCACATCGGACGGCGGATCGTGTCCGGCGAGTTGAGGCCAGGAACGACCCTTCCCAATTCGACCGAACTTGCGCGACAATTGTCGATCGCACGGCCCGCGCTCCGCGAGGCGCTCAAGCTGCTCGCCGGCAAGGGGCTGGTGGAGTCGACGCCGCGCCGCGGTACGGTCGTACGTTCTCCCGATGTCTGGAACTCTCTCGACGAAGACGTGCTCAGCTGGCAATTGGGCGATTCACCGAACGCCGCATTCGTGCGTGACCTCTTCGAACTCAGGCGTATCATCGAACCGGAGGCCGCCGCCTGCGCGGCGCATCGCGCAACCCGGACGATGTTGTCCGACATCGAGAACGCTCTGCACGTGATGGAGAGCGCCGAGACGAAATCCTCGGCATCGATCAAGGCCGATGTCGCCTTCCATCTGTCGATTCTGGTCGCCTCCGGCAATGCCTTTCTGATGTCTTTCGCACCTGCGATCCGGACTTCGCTGACGATGGTTTTCGGCTTTCAGCGAACGGTTTGTCTCGACCACGATCATTTCGTTCCCGGGCATCGTGCGATCGTCGATGCCATCCGTCGCGGCGATCCCGACGGGGCCCGCTCCGCCGTGCGCGCGCTGCTGATCAAGTCCGAGACGGACGCGCTGTCGGGCCTGCGGGTCAAGGAGGTCGCACAGTGAGCCTCGCTTCCTCCTCGCCCGCGGCCTCGCCGCGGCCCGACTTTCGCGACATCGTCCGGCTGGAAGGCGTTCAGAAGTGGTTCGGCGCCGTGCACGCGCTCAGAAACATAAACATGGCGGTTGGCCGCAACGAGATCGTCGGCCTGATCGGAGACAACGGCGCCGGTAAATCGACGCTGATCAAGACGCTGACCGGCGTCTACAAGCCCACATCCGGACGCATCTTCGTTCGCGACCGGGAAATCGACCTGTCGGATTATTCGGTGGGGACGGCGCACGAACTGTCGATCGAAACCGTCTATCAGGACAAATCTCTCGGCGAGAAGCAGCCGCTGTGGCGAAATTTCTTCGTCGGTCGGCAGATCGTCAATCGGTTCGGCTTCATCAACGTCAAAAAGGAAAAGCAGATCGCGGGGGAAATACTCCTGAATACGATCGGCTTTCGCGGCGCGGGCATTTCCGTCGACTCCACCGTGAACGTCCTGTCGGGCGGCGAGCGCCAGGGGATCGCGATCGGCCGGGCGATGCATTTCAATTCCGATCTCATCATTCTGGATGAACCGACCGCGGCGCTCGGCGTGAAGGAAGTGCGCAAGGTGTTGGACTTCGTGCGCCGGATCAAGTCCGCGAGCCACGCCGCGATCTACATCGAGCACAATCTCGCCCACGTGCACGAGGTCGCCGATCGGCTGGTCGTTCTCGACAAAGGCGAAATCGTCTCCGAGATTCTGCCCAAGGACATGACCGTCGCCGAATTGACGGAATATCTCATCGACATGCAGCACAAGCGCTGACGCGAGCCGCCATGACGCCCAGGCCGAGAGTTCGTTCGCTGTTCCAAATCGAGGGATTGCCGATCATCGTGGTGTTCGCGCTGATCTTGGGTCTGTTCATGTATACGGCGCCGGAGGTCTTTCTGGCGCCCAACATCTATATGACATTCCTGTCGACCGCGCCGCCGCTGATATTGCTCGCCACCGGGCTGACCTTCGTGATCGCCGCGGGGGAGATCGACCTTTCGTTCCCGGCGGTGATCGCCTTTTCCGGGTTTGTGTTCGCCATTCTCTTCAAAGACTACAACCTCGGCTGGATCGCGGTCGTCGCGACGGTCGCTTCCGGCGCGCTCGTCGGAATCGTCAACGGCTATTTGATCGCGAGCATCGGCATCCCCTCGTTCATCGCGACGCTGGGCACGCAATTCTTCTGGTCCGGCATCGCGACCGTGCTCTCGGGCGGCAAATCCTATGCCCTGCGGGGCGCCGAGGACACGAGCGTCTGGTGGTGGATCGTCGGCCGCTTCGGCGACCCGAATTCCTATGCGTGGCAGGACCAGCTCTCGATTCAGGCGCTGTGGACGCTGGTCATCGCCGTCCTTCTCTGGTTCATCCTCAACCGCCACCGCTTCGGCGAACATGTGCTGTTCATCGGCGACTCGAACGACGTGTCGCGAGTGGTCGGGATCAACGTGACCACGGAAAAAATCAAGCTCTACACGCTGATGGGCGTGCTGGCGTCGGTCGCCGCGATGATGCTGACTCTCGAGAACAAGAACTTTTTCGGCAACCAGGGGCAAGGCTATCTGCTGACGGCGATCGCCGCCGTGTTGATCGGGGGCACCTCGATCTTCGGCGGCCGCGCCACGATCGTCGGCACCTTCTTCGGCTGCTGCATCATTTGGATGCTCGAGGCGGGCCTGGTCGCGACGGGGCTGACCGGCGCCTGGGTGCGCACCGTGCAGGGCCTGATTTTTCTGGTCTCGATCATCTTCTACCTCTTCGTCGAAGAACCGCAGAGGCGCGCCGAGTTTTTCGCGCGCTTCACGCGACGGATGGATTCCGGCCGGCACGAGCCGCTCGGAAAAGCGCCCGCGCCAGAAGGCGCGGGAGAACCTCGGGCCTGACCCGAATCTCAAATCGTGGGAGAGAAACATGCGTAAAATGAAATGGCTGCTGGCGGGCGCCGCGGCGATCACCATAGTCGCGGGAAGCGCGTCCGCGGGCATGGCCGCCGACCCGCCCGGCAAAGGTCTGACAATCTACATGCAGATGGGCGGCCATCCCGGCGAAGGCCCCGTATTGGCTCGCCAGACCGGCGCCGCAGAGGCCGCCGCCGCGTTGGGGGTCGACAAGCTCAATGCGCAATTCTCCGGCTGGGCGCCGGAAACCATGATCGAACAGTTCAAGGAGGCTCTGGCCGCCAAGCCCGCCTGCATCGTCATCATGGGCCACCCGGGCGCCGACGCCTTTGCGAGCCTCGTCAAACAAGCCGTCGACGAAGGCATCGTCGTCACCGACGGCAATTCGCCGCTGACATCCCTGCAGGACGCGTACAAGACCAAAGGCTTCGGCTATGCCGGCGTCGATCTCTATGCCGGCGGCACGTTGACGGCGCAGAACATGATCAAGGACGGCAACCTCAAGTCGGGCGACGAGGCGATGGTCTACGGCGTCTTCAGCCAGGCCGAGCGCGGCCTGTCCGAGAAGGGCCTCGCCGATACGCTGGAAAAGGCCGGCCTCAAGGTGGATCGCTTGGAGATTACGCAGGAGGTGAATTCCGATCCCTCTCTCGCCGTGCCGATTCTCGCCGCTTACGTCCAGTCGCATCCGAAGCTGAAGGCGATCGGCACCCAGCACGGCGGCGTCACCGGCATCCTCGCGGACGTGCTGAAGCAGGCCGGCAAGAAGCCCGGCGATATCGAAGTGGGCGGGATCGACCTCGCGCCGGCGACGATCAACGGGCTGAAATCCGGCTACGTCTCGGCGACGCTCGATCAGTTGCTCTATCTGCAGGGCTTCATGCCCGTCCTGCAATGCGTGATCAGCGCGAAATACAAGATGCCGGGCCTCAGCCTGAACACCGGCGCCGGCGTCATCACCCCGAAGACGATCGGCGCTCTGGTGCCGTTGATCGACGCGGGGATTCGCTGAACCCTAGCCGCTGAAGCGCGCCCTCGCCGATTCCGGCCATGGCGTGCAGATCGGCGGCCAAGATTATCTCGTCCCGATCGACGCCGAACTCGCCCGCGAGGTCGACGTCGACGACGAGACGGTGGCGCTCGACCGGGCGATTCGCGCGGTTTCCGGAGCGAGCAAATTACGCCTCGGCATCGTCGACGCCTGCCGCGAAGGCGCCAAGCCTACCGGGCCAGGCGAGGCTCAAGCCTGGCGGGGACTCCGGCAAGCACGGTTTGACGATCCGCTCGCCGAAAATCCGGCGCGCCCCGAACAAGTGTCGAATGACCATATTCGTTGTGAGGCCGGGGCCGCTCGAGTAAATGCGCCAACCGCCGTCGACGGCGATTGTGCCGGCTTTGACGCGCGCCCACTCGTCGCTCGCTTGATAACGGTCCCGGAAGGCCGCATCGCTGCTGCTGAAATATGCGTTGCGCTGTCGCAATGACGCATGTGTCAGCCGATCGGTGACCGCGATCGGATTGGCGACCACGAGAGCGTTCCAGAGCGCCTCGGATTCGCCGAGCGCGCTCATGGCTTCGGCATAGCGCAGGTGCGCATGCACGTACATCAGCCCAATTTCGCGGCCGAAGAACGTGGCCGATTCCGCGCGTTGGAATATCCTTTCAGGCCCCCCGTGATAGTCCATCGGCCGGTCCATCAGGCGCGCGCCGTCGGAATAAAGGAGATGCTTGCGGATGAGGCCGACATGGCGCCGTGCCTGGCTTTTCGTGAAAATTCCCCCGATGATCCCTTGGGTCATGGGAAGCAGCGAGAAGGAGAGGCCCGTCTGCTTGTCGCTTGGATGAAGCCAAAGGTCCGGCAAGCCCCCTTGCGGGCTGAACACGCCATAGCCCGCCACTATGCCGTCGCGAATCAGAAAGCGGTTGAAATCCTTGCGCATGGCCGCGGCGACGGCGTCGAGTTCCTTCGCCCTTTTTAGAGGACGCCCGGCGCGGCGAAGGATCGCGGCCCAACGACGCAGTTGTTCGTAGAGAAGCGCGACGGTCCAACTGCTTGCCATCCAATCGCGCTTGGTCGGATCGACCGGCTGAAGAGAGTCGTTCCAGTCGCCGGCGCCATAGCGGATCAGATGTGTGCCGGGGACGAAGCGTTGCCTGACGGTTACTATCAGCTTGTCGATATGGACAGCGACGGGATCGGCGGCATCCGTCTTCTCAAAATTGTCCTCGCGCCGCCAGGCGACCTGTTCGTCGAGAAAAGCCAAGTCGCCGGTCGCTTCGACATAGTCGCACAGGGCCTTCAGCGGCCAGACGATGATATCGCCAGCCGCGTCCCTGCCCTGCACGGCGGAATAGGGCTCGAGCATGAACCACTGCGGCCAGTCGCCGCTTTTCTCGTACTGCTGGGCGAAGAGGATGCGCAGAGCCGCCTTGGCCGGCTCGTCATGCTCGAGCGACAGCAGCAGCTCGATCGGGCCTTGGCAGACGTCGCGAACGCCCCAGGCGCCGCCTGTATATTGTTCGAGGCCATGCGGCGCCGTGAGATGCACCATGGCGTCGTGCGCCAGCCATGGGAAGACGGCGTCCATGGCCCCGGCGTCCGCGCCGTGGTCGGCGCTCTCGATGCGAATGCCGCGTGTAACCTTGCGCCAAAAGCGATCTGAGGGAGCCAGCATGCTCGCTTCGGCGACCGGCTCGGCGTATTTCGACGCCAGCGCCTCCGCCCGCTCTGGATCGGTCATCGAGCCGACGACGGCGAAGACGAATTCGTTCGTCGGGCGAGTTCGGATCGCCGCGAAGGCGCCGCTGCGGCGTTTGCCGTCAGCGTAAAGCAGTTCGTCTCCGCCTACGGCCTCGACGCGCTCGGGCGTGCTCGTCACGAGGTGATAGACGGCCTGCGGATATTTCTGACCCCACAGATCCTCGAGATCTGGCCGAAACGCAAATCGCTTGCGTAGCGCGTCGATCTCGATTCGGCCGGCACGGGCGAATTCCTGCTCGCCGAGGACGAGGTGGCCGAAAGCGAGGAAGCGGCATTTTTCGCCTTCGACGGTTACGCGCCACTGCATGGCCGGTTCGTCGCCCGAAACGGTTGCGGAGACCGTTACAGTGCGTTCGCCCAGCCGATAGATCCAGCGACAATCGCTGAGGCCCATCTCGAAGGCCGACGGCACGGTCAACAACCGCCATCCGTCGTTCGTCTCCACCAGCATGCGCAGTCCACTGGCGCGCGTGATATTGTACGGATCGCGCGAGACGGAAAAGAGCTTGTGGAAGGACGTGTTGCCGACGGTGAGCTGCGCGCCGAATACGCCGTGCATCCAGCAGGTCGCGGACAAAATGGCCGGGTTGGGCAGCATTTCGTCGCCGCTGCGCAAAATGGCGCCGTGGCGGCGCGCCACGACGCGCTCCTTGTCCCGCAAGACGACATGGCGGCTAAATGTCCTTCCCGGACTGAAAAAAGACAGCAGTTGTCCCTCGACGCGTTCGACATGCGTGCGCCGGCGGTAGAGCGCTCCTGTCGCCTTCTCGTCGAGGCTGTCGGCGACGGCGGATGGCGCATCGTGCAGCAGGCTATGCGTCGGTAAGGAAAGGGCGACTTCGCGTGGAGCCCAATCTTCGCTGGCGGATTTGACATTATCGATCAGCTTCAGGTCAGCGTCGGTCGACGCCGCTGGATGGTCGGATGTGAAGAAGCCAAAAAACGTCCAAGACGTTGCAGCGCCGGGCGCCAGCGTCACAGCCTCGGACTGCAGGGCCGCGCATGCCGTCTCAAACTGAAGGCGGTTTGAAGGCAGACCGGTCCCATACGGACTGCTGAATTGATCGGCGTCACGATAGGCGGGCCCCATCAGCTGGCGGAAATCGGTCGCGAAGCCCGCGGCGCCTTGAAGACAACCATGCGCGGTCCAGGGATACGTCCCGCCTTGCGACAGATTTTGTCGGCTCATCAGCACGTAGTTCATGCTCGGATGCCGCGCGATATGATGATCGAGATACTGACTGGCGTAGGCCTCGTTGTTCATGAAAAAGCCTTGTTCGCCGAGCCCGAGATCCTGGATGAAGACGGCGTCGCATGGCAGCTCGCTATCGCCGCTGTTGACGACATCGAGCCGCCATAGCCATACGTTTGAGCGCGCATGCAGCCAGAGGGTGACGCGATGGCGCGCGCAAGAGTGTTCTCCCTCCCAGACAAAGCGGTCGTCCGACGCGCCTACGCGAATCCCCGCCTCGGAACCGATGACAGGCACAATCGTCGGCGCGGTCCCGCCCAACCGCAGATAGAGGCGCCCCATGCCGCTGGCGATGGGCGACGCCAGCAACTGGTTGATCATGATTCGACGGCTGCCTTCCGTGTGCTCGATGGCGAAGATCGCGCCACTTGGCAGGACGCTGATCGAGACGCCGGCGCTATTGACGATCCGCGTGAGGCCAAGCTCGTCTCGACGCGGCGTCTTCAGGATCTCCGTTGATGAGTGCGACACTGGCTTTCCTTCGACCGATAGGCGCGCGTGAGAGAGCGGGTGAGGCCGTGCGGACGGGTCCCGCGACTAGGCAGGTCGGCCGTGCGGCGCGCCGAAAACGTCGGCGAGATGGTCGGCCAGCAGCCTGCACGAAAACGTTAGTCGCGGTTGTTGGCATGGCGGCCAAGGTACGACGGTGACACAACCGCCTTTGTCTTTTAATCACGGGCAAACTGGGATGCAAGACGAGGCCAAGCAAACAGTTCCCGCCGCGAGAAACGAGATTACGGTGACAGTGCATTTAATTGACATTTGTGGACTGCGCAACCAACGGCGACTACCTCGAGCGAATGACCGCCGCCCTGCGGGCGCAAGCAGGAGGCGATGTATCCCGCCTACTACGTCGACGCGGCTGGCCAGAAGCTGGACGGAGGGCGCCGGTACGCGCTGCGCTTCGCGCCCGGGAAGCCGAAGCACTGGACGGGATGTGAGCCACCCCGCCGTTGACGCGCGCGGACTAAGGCGATGCCCAATTATTGCTGCGTCAACTCCATCGTCATTGCGAGCGCAGCGAAGCAATCCAGGGGCCACAACACGCGGCCCCTGGATTGCTTCGTCGCAAGGGCTCCTCGCAATGACGGATGGCGTTATTCACGTTCCCCAAGTCGACTTTCTTAATTC
>JBAQGU010000897.1:0-4505 GCA_049287975.1 Roseiarcus sp. | reverse complement strand
CGACGAAGCAATCCAGGGGCCACAACAGGCGCGGCGCCAGCAACCCAGACGGTCGTACTGCGGCCCCTGGATTGCTTCGCTTCGCTCGCAATGACGGACAGGGAATTGGCTCACTTGTTTCTGCGTGGCGCCTAAGTGGAGGCGATGCGAGGCATGTGCGAACCGTAGACCGGGAGGTGAGAATTGCCGGCATCGGCCGCAACAGGAGCGGTCACAGCCGAAGCCTCGGCGCGGGCGCATGAACTGACCGCCGGACGAATGACGGAAGAGAGATTGAAGGCAGCCGCTCGAGCGGGGGTAAAAAATGTTGTCTTTCCCGGCCGCGCCTGACTACAATTAGAAAACTGAGGAGGAACTATCCATGAGACTTACCCAGCAACAGGTCGACGACTTCAACCGCGAGGGCTGGCTGTTTCTGCCTGAATTGTACAGCCCCGAGGAAGTGAATCTCCTGGCGCACGAAGCGGAAGGCATCTACGACACCGACCGCCCGGAGGTTTGGCGCGAGAAGAGCGGCGCGCCGCGCACCGCCTTTGCCGCGCATCTCTACAACGAGGCGTTCGCTCTGCTCGGCGCGCATCCGCGCATGATCGAACCGGTGGAGCAGATCTTCGGCGAGAAGGTGTATATGCATCAGTACAAGATCAATGCCAAATCGGCTTTCACCGGTGACGTCTGGCAGTGGCACCAGGACTACGGCACCTGGAAACGCGACGATGGCATGCCAGAGCCGAAGGCGATGAACATTGCGGTGTTTCTGGACGAGGTGATGTCCATCAACGGCCCGCTTATGTTGGTGCCGAGGAGCCAGACGGCCGGCGACCTGAAGGCCTCGCACGACCTCGAGACCACCTCATATCCGCTATGGACGCTGGACGAAGCGACCGTGACGCGGCTGGTCAAGGAAGGCGGCATTGTCGCGCCGACCGGCAAGGCCGGCGGCATGCTGATGTTCCATGGCAATCTCGTGCACGGCTCGGCCGGCAACATTACCCCCTATCCGCGCAAGATAGTCTATCTGACGCTGAACGCGGTTTCCAACTACATCCGGACGCCGACGCGGCCGGAATATATTGCCCATCGCGACTTCAAACCGATCAAGACCGTGGATGACGACGCGCTGCTTCGGCTTGCGCGCAGCCACCGCGTGGCGGCGGAGTAACCTGCATTGCTCGCGCCCCGGATGCGGCATAGCGGGAAAGCGTTGCGCAGCTGATTCAGTGCCCAGGAGCTGAATAGCAGCGTGGAGAACGCTGTACCGCGTCCGGGCCACGCTCAGGTTGCTGAATCAAAATTTGATCGGATTGCCTCCTTCCATGAATCTTCATCACCTCCTCAACGTCCGCTGTGCCTCCGGCAAACCGGTCCGCGTTGCGCTGATCGGGGCCGGCAAATTCGGCTCGATGTTCCTGTCGCAGGCGCCGCACACCCCAGGGCTCGAGGTGCCGCTCATCGTCGACATCGACCAGGATCGCGCGCGCAAAGCGTGTCGCACCGTCGGTTGGGACGACGCGCGAATTGCAGCGACGGCGTTCACCGACGATGGCCCGCGCGCCATAGCTGACGGCGCCATGGACGTTGTCGTGGAAGCCACCGGCAATCCCTCGGTCGGCATTCGCCATGCCCGCGCCGCGATCAAAGCCGGCAAGCACATCGTCATGGTCAATGTCGAAGCCGATGTTTTGGCGGGTCCGCTGCTCGCGGAAGAAGCCCGCAAGGCGGGTGTGGTCTATTCGCTGGCCTATGGCGACCAGCCGGCATTGACCGCCGAGATGGTGGACTGGGCGCGCGCCATTGGCCTTCATGTGGTCGCCGCGGGAAAAGGCACCAAATATCTCCCCGCCTATCACAATGTGACGCCGGCGGGGGTCTGGAGCCATTACGGGCTGACGGCTCATGAGGCGCAGTCGGCCGGCATGAACGCGCAAATGTTCAACTCGTTTCTCGACGGCACCAAATCCGCGATCGAGATGGCCGCGATCGCCAACGCGACTGGGTTGGACGTACCCGCTGACGGGCTGTTGTTTCCTCCCTGCGGGGTCGACGATTTGCCGCATGTGATGCGGCCGCGCGACAAGGGCGGCGTGCTGGAGAAGTCCGGCATGGTGGAAGTGGTGTCGTCACTGGAGCGCGACGGTCGCCCCGTATTCCGGGATCTGCGCTGGGGCGTCTATGTCGTGCTGGAAGCGTCGAACGACTACGCCGCCGACTGCTTCAAGCAATATGGCCTGAAGACCGACGCCAGCGGGCGTTATGCGGCGATGTATAAGCCGTATCATCTGATCGGGCTCGAGTTGAATATCTCCATCCTGTCGGCGGCGCTGCGGAAGGAGCCGACCGGGCAGCCGCGCGGCTTTCGCGGCGACGTTGGCGCCATTGCAAAACGGGACCTGCGCGCAGGCGAGATCCTCGACGGCGAAGGCGGCTATACGGTATGGGGCAAGTTGATGCCGGCGACAGCGAGCCTCAGCACCGGCGCACTGCCGATTGGGCTCGCCCACAGAGTGAAGCTGAAGAACGACATTGCGCATGGGGCGCTGCTGCGCTGGAGCGACGTGGAGGTCGATGCCGATAACGACGCGATCCAGACGCGGCGGGCGATGGAGACGCAATTCGCCGTTTGACCCATTCTTACCGACACGGTCACCTGGACACGAGTTAGGAATATCGCGATCAGCGAATTGACCGCAATTCAGAACTTCCGGCGTAAATCGACCGCATAAACCACAATCCCGTACATACATGGACCTACAAGCCCAGAGGGCTCGGGCAATTCCCTTCTAGTTCACGCTGGGCCCGGAAGTTCCCAGGTCTCGACGCGCAATCCCTTCGCCTTGATCGCCAATGTCGGCGAAGACTGCGCCGGCGCGGTGCAGTTCGTCCGGCCCGAACGTCTCGACCAGGTGCAGAGCGGTCGAGCACGCGCTCGTTGTCGGGAAGCAAACCCCACAGGAAGGGGCCGACAACGCCCGGACCATGTTCAGCCGCAGCGAGCGTCATGGAGAGCGACAAAGGATAGGCCTCGTCGGAACCTCGCGCCAGCTGCGGTCATAGGTAAAACTCAGCCGTGCTGTGGCTTCACGATGGAGGCGGCCGATCTCCCGACCGCCCCACAAGGGCGATGAGTTGTTCGGTCATGATCTGTCCTTCCGCGCCGCCGCGACGATGGCGTCGATGTCGGGGCCGGAGGGCAATTTCGCTGTCGAATCCTTATCCCTCGCGTCTAGCTAGGCGAATGCCGAGCGCATCGAGCGTGCGCAACACGAGGCCGAGTTCAGCGCGGCTGTGTCCGCGCTCGATGCCAACGACCCATTGGCGGCTCGCGCCGATCTTCTCGGCGAGCTCCGCCTGGCCGAGGTCAAGGCGCTTGCGGCGATCTCGAATGACCGCCCCAAGATCGGCGGGGGTACGAATAAGCATTGGGACGCCTTGTCAACGTTCGACGACATCGAACCAATGTCAGCGTTCGACGACAAGAACCAAATGTCAGCATTCGATGAAATATTATTGCGCGAGGCTAGGCGTTGTTCGGCATGGTCGATGAAAATCCAAGACAACGGCATTAAAGACAAACGGATTTCCGGCGACAGGAATTGCCGCAGGTGCACCTGCATTTTTTTTGTCCTTTTCCATCGAATTCACCCCGGCCGGTGATGTAAAGTAACGTAATGACAAATAATTGCGTCTGCTATGTGGTGCGGGCGGCGCGTATCGAACCCGCACAGACCTATAGGCCCTACGGATTTTAGGTCCTCTTGTAGACTTTGAAATGATTACCGTTTTCGGCTTCGTGTCGCATTCGTGTCGCGTCAAGCTAAAAGCGAGCGCTCCGCGGGCATGACGGGCGACGATGCGCGATTCGCGGCCTGTCACAAACGTCCCGCCGCAGCGCTCGAATCGGACTCGACTCTCAATATATATGTACGTTATCGTACCTTTTTTGAGGAGTATTTCAATGTGCGACTCGTCAATTGGTAGCCTCGATGAGGCGTTGATTTAGCTTCAATATGCGTTGGGCGATTATTACAGTTGCGGTAAGCGCGCCGCGGAATTCAGTCCTCTCGACGCGTCGCTCTGTGTGTTGCGCGAAGCCTGCGTTGCGGCCCAGAAACAAATCAGCCGCTTCGGGACCGGGGGCGGACCAAAAGATTATCAGGATAAATCAGAAAAGTCTGTTTTTCAAAACGCTCGCGCCCTTAGTTGACCAATGCATTCCTAGGCATGTTTCCCACATCTGAAAGATGGAAAAAATAATCGGGAGGAACATCCATTAACCGAGCGAATTTAAACAGGCGTTCCGCGCCGAAGCGACGCATGCCGGACTCGCATTTCTGGTATTCATCCAACGTCAATCCAAGTTGTTCCGCAACGTGACCTTGTGAGAGTCCGAGTTCAGTTCTCTTCGCCATGACATTATGCCCCACCTGTGCATCCACGGGGTTGTGTCCGAAAGATCGATCGCTCATTTGAAAGGCACCCAAATTGCGGTGACAGTGACCCCCACC
>JBAQGU010000896.1:0-11909 GCA_049287975.1 Roseiarcus sp. | reverse complement strand
CCACATCGTCGAGGCGGTCACGTATTCCGCGTTCGCATTCGTCGTCGGCATCGTGATAATTATCGTTTTCAATTTGGGCAAAAACGTTCGCGGTCTCATCTCAATGGGTGAGGTCCAGTCCGTCGTGTTGGCTGCGCTTTCCTCAGTGTCGCTTACAGCGCTGACCGTTTTTTCCTTTACGCGACTGGATACTGTCCCACGGACCGTTCCGTTGATCCATCTCCTCGTGTTGGCGTCACTCATGCTGACGACCCGGGCGATTGCGACGAAACAGCGACGCAGGCGGGAGCGGCGGAACAAGGTTCCTCATGCCGACCCGAGTCATGTCTTGCTCATCGGCGCCAACGGACTCGCTTGGTCCTATCTGCGCATGCTCAATGTCTTGGACACGGGACGAACCGATGTGGTCGCTATTCTCGACGATAATCCGAAACTGTTCGGGCGATCGGTCCTCGGCTACTCCGTCCTGGCGCCTCTCTCGGAATTGTCGCGCGTGGTCCACGAATATGCGGTGCACGGCGTCCGTATCAATCGCGTCTTGATCGCGGCAAACCGGCACGCCGACGAGTCGGAACTCTGGACGAAGTTGGAGGACTGCTGTCAGGATTTGAACATCTCGGTGGGATTTCTCGGGGATATCTTGGGGATGGAACTTGGCCAGCCCCCGGCGGCTTCGCCGGCGCCGGTCGAAGCGCCCGCGCCCAGAATGCGAGCAGCATACCCCAGAGTCAAACGCGTCTTCGACTTCTGCATCGCGCTGGCCCTGTCGATAGTATTGGCCCCCGTTTTCGCGATTGCGGCCCTGGGCGTGTTGATCGATCTCGGCTGGCCCATAACGTTCTGGCAAAAGCGCGACGGAAAGGACGGTGAACCCTTTCTTATCTATAAGATCCGAACCATGCATGCGCCTTTCGACCGCCGCGGGCGTTTCGTCGAGGAGGATCGACGAGCATCCCGGTTTGGAGAATTTCTGAGAAGGACGAGGTTGGACGAGTTGCCCCAGCTTTGGAATGTCCTCACCGGCGCCATGTCCTTCGTCGGTCCGCGCCCTCTCTTGCCGGTCGATCAGCCTTCGACGAGCAAATATCGACTTCAGGTCCCGCCGGGACTGACGGGCTGGGCGCAGATCCACGGGGGAAAGCGCGTTGATGCGGACGACAAGGGTTTGCTTGATGATTGGTATGTCGAACATGCTTCACTTCGGCTCGACATCTCGATCATTTTGCGCACCGGATTGATCGTTCTTTTGGGCGACGAGCGGATCGAAGCGATGTCTGCGTTGGGTTCGGCGCGAAATTCGGAGGGCGTCCGAACGGCCTCGAACTTCCCTCCGGTTGACGTCCTCCGCTAGAAAAAGCCGATAGGCGAGCGATAGCCGGACGGGCAGCGAAGTTCGCCACCGCCCTCCGAGAGCGGTCGGCGTGACACAACGACAAGTTCCGCTCGGGTCTGCGCCCCCCCGACCGGAACGAAATCGTCAACCTCCGCTGGGAGAGCGTCGCTTGGTCGTTGGACAATGTAACCCTTTGGTAACCCTTTTCAAGAAAGCAGCTCGGCCAGGTTTGTTGGTCATCTGTATTTTCCGGCTCCGCAACCGACCTCTTCGCCACCTTGTTTATCAAAAACGACAACATCAACATCGCTGCGACTTCGTTGACGGCTTCGATTGCGAACGCCGCTACGCTCGTCGGGCGCGAGTCTCGACAACCTGGAGCCGCCCTGGTCTACCTCTGCGCGCACGAGGAATTGCGCGACGCTGGGACCGTACGGATTTGGAGCGACGGCCAACCCAGCAAAGAGCCGATCGGCTGAACCTAGGCCGCGCCGTCGGCGAGCAAGCCTTTGCCGCAAGGCGAGTGGAAGCATCACCGTGCAACCCCACGGCTTCGTGCCGGTCGCGCCGATGTGTCGTGGAGCGTACATTTGCTTTGGGCTCCGTCGCTGTCGCTGCGACACCAATGACTTTGGTTCGCGTATTGTCTCTCGATTCGAGATTTGGGTTGCGTATCGCTATTGCACCTCAGCGCCCGAGATGATAAACTCTGGGGATGCCAGACCTGATTTCTCTGTGTGGCTAGATAAAATGGGGAACATGCACATGCTATCCAGATCCGTTGGCATTGTCGCCGTCATGATTTTTGCCTGGCAATCGGTTGGTCAAGCCGGCGCGGCGTGTCAGACTGTAAACGGAGCCCTCTGTGGGGGCGGAGGGAATGGTTCGATTTCCAGCGTGAGCGGCAACGTGTCGCTCGCTCAGGGGGCCGCAATATTGCGAGCGAGCAGCGGCGCGAGCATTTCCCCTGGCGCGCGGATGTTGGCGGGGTATGGCGGCGCGGCTCAAGTAAATCTCGGGGCGGGCTGCTTTGCGTCCGTCGAGCCGAATTCGGTTGCAACGTTCACCTCGCAAAACGGTTTGATTTGTTTGCGTCATAATGACCCGTTCACCGCGGCGGACCTTCCAACCCACAAACCGGCGCCGGCGCCAGCGCCATATGAATCGCCGGCTCCGGCGGCGGTAGGATTCGACCCGGTGGTAGCCGGCGCGGTACTGGCGGTCGGAGTTGGCGTAGTAGCTTGTGCCGCTTTCTGTTTTAACCACTCGAGCTCGAGCTCGATCAGTCCCTGAGTCGAGATCCGCAGCGCACGCTGGCGGCGTCCGCCGTGGGCATGATGGCGCGGGAGCGTGCGGATGCGGAAGCGATCCCAGGCGGGTGGCGTTTCCGCCACCCATATTGGGTTCGATCGAAATCCGAATATGGCGCCGCAAGTCGAGCCAATAACTCGGGGAGCGGTTGAATGAGCGCCCGTCGAGTTAAATCGAGACCCAGGGTCGCTCCGAGGGCATGCTTTGATAGACCTGCACTGTCATTTGCTTTCCGGAATTGACGACGGCGCCGCGGATTTGGAAGAATCGCTGGAGATGGCGCGTCTATCAGTAGCAGGCGGCGTCAGCGTGATTGCGTGTACTCCGCATTTTTTTCCGGGCGTGTACAATAATTCCGGGCCGGACATCCGATTTCGGATCGCCAGCCTCCAATCCCACCTCGACGATGCCGGAATTGGCTGCCACCTGGTCAGTGGCGGCGACCTTCACATAGCCCCGGACCTGTTGGCCAAGCTGAAATCTGGCGAAGCCCTCAGCCTCAACGACGGTCGCTACGTTCTGGTGGAGCCGCCGCACCATATTCTGCCGCCCAACATGGAGGGGTTGTTTTTCAATCTGCTGTCAGCCGGCTACGTTCCTATCCTGACTCATCCTGAGAGAATGTCGTGGATCGAACGAGAATATGCCTTGGTGAGTCGGCTGGTTCGGTCGGGCGTGTGGATGCAGATAACGGCGGCGGCGCTGCTCGGAGATTTCGGATCCCGCGCGAAGGGCTGGTCATTGCGGATGCTGCGCGAAGGATTGGTCCAGATCGTGGCGTCCGACGCTCACGGCGCGGTTCGACGGCCGCCGCGGATGGCCGAAGCGCTGAGCGCCCTGATCCCGTTGGTCGGACAGGAGGAGGCGCTCAACCTCGTTCAGGTTCGACCGGAGGCGATCGTCAACAATCACGCCCCCTCCGCCGTTCCCGAACCTCCCCTCGCTGCGCCGGAAGTGTATGAAAGCGATCGGGAAACTCTGTGGAATAGAGTCTCGAGGTATTTTCGTGTCGACTGAGCGTAACGCAACTTTGTTCAGAGCGGCGGTTCTGGCGCTTGGCTGCTTCGGCATCGGGGGCTGCGCCCCGCAAGGCGAAGTTGTCGCGTCGAGTCCGGCCACCAGGTCCCCTACGGCGCAAATCCAAACCGTCCAGGAAGCTTCGACGCCGAACCGCGATTTTCCGACCGGCGTAGATCTCGCGGAATATCGGATCAGACCCGATGACATCTTGCAGATCGTCGTTTATCAGGTGCCGGACTTCAGCCGAGACGCGCAGGTAGACGTCGCCGGTAATATCGCTCTGCCTCTACTGGGCGCCATTCCGGCCGCGAAGCGAACTGTTCGGGAGCTGGAGGCGGACCTGACCAAGCGCCTGAAGGCGAAATATGTACAAAATCCGCAGGTTTCCATAGCTATCAAGGATGCCGTTGGCTTGCGGGTCACGGTTTCGGGCGCCGTGATGAAGCCCGGAGTGATTCCCGTGCGCGGCAACGTCACGCTAATGAGCGCAATCTCGCAATCGGACGGTTTCAGCGACACAGCCGACAAGTCTTCTATCACAGTTATTCGAAATACGGACAGCGGGCGCTCCATCGCCCACTTCAACGCGGACAAGATCCTCGAGGGAACGGCCGACGATCCCCTCGTTTATGGCGGCGACACTATCGTAGTCAACGAGGCTGCAGGGAAGGTAGCGTGGAAGAACATGGGGACCGTGTTCGGTGGCGCCACCACAGCGAGGCTGTTGGTCCCATGACGCTTCGCTCGTCGAGATTCCCTCAGTGTCTTCGGGGTATTTGTCGGGGGCGCCAGTGAACCTGCATCTGCCGTCCGCCGAACCCCACGAGACCCTGCCGACGCCGGCAGGACGCTCCGGCGCAGTCGATTTTCCCTACGGTCCCAAGGGCGCGGCGGATAAAGACGACTCAAAAGACAATTCGCGTTCGACGCTATTGAAATATCTTGGCCTTGCCGTCAAGCATAGATATTTGGTCTCATCGATATGCATTGTCTTCTTGTTTGGTGCTTTCATCAGCACGATGCTGACCACGAGAATTTATAGCGCCTCGACGTCGATAAAGATCGATCGGGCCGTGCCAAAAGTGATCAAGGATCGATACGAGTCTGACCTGAGCTCCTACGATCCCCAATTCTACCAGACGCAATACGAGCTTATCAAGAGCCGAAAGCTCGCGGACAGAGTCGCGACGGAATTGAACCTCGCTCAGACTGACTTTGTGGGGAACCCGCAAGCAACCTTGCTAGACAAGATCGGACGCCAATCTGGCGGCGTCATTGCTCGCGACGCCGCCGCTCTCAAAGACCGCCACGATACCGCGGTTCAGCAGATCATGGACGGGCTCTCGATTCAGCCGGTGCTTCAGTCCAATATCGTGCGCGTTCGCTACGCGAGCACCAGTCCCGAGTGGGCGCAACGGATCAGCGTAGGCGTTGCTGAGCAATTCGAGAAAATGACGCTCGACATGCGCTTTTCCGCTTCAAATTACGCGCGCCATTTCCTCGAAGAGCGGTTGCAGGAACTCAAAGTCAAGCTGGAGACTTCCGAGAAGCAGCTGATTGAATATGCTCAGAAGGAGGGCATCGTCGACGTCGACAATAAGCAGCCGCAAGTTATGACGGAACTCCAGGGGGTTCAGAACGCGTACTCGCAGGCGGTAACGACGCGTTTGTTGCTGGCAGAAGCCTGGAACCAGGCGCAAGCCGACGGCGGGAACTCACTTCCGCAGGTGATGGGCGACAGCATCATTCAAGGCGCGCGCGCCAAGCTGTCGCAATTGCGCGCGAACTATCAGGATCGGCTGACGGTGGTAAAGCCCGACTTCCCCGAGATGATCGCGTTGAGAAGCCAGATCAGCGAGACTGAAAAAGACATTCGCAACCAGATCAGCTTGATCAAGAATTCGATCAAGTCCCAATATGACGCAGCTTTGGCCAACGAGAAGGCTCTTAGCGACAAGCTCGCGGAGCTGAAGGAGAAGGCTCTGGATCTGCGCGGCCGTAGTGTCGACTATACAATTCTATTGCGCGAAGTCGACACAAACCGGTCCCTTTATGACGGCCTCTTGCAGCAGTTCCGGCAGCTGGGCGTGGCGAGCGACGCCGACAGCAACAACGTTTCCATATTGGATCGCGCGCAAATGCCGTTCATGCCCGACTCGCCCTCCCTTCCCAAGAACCTGATCGTAGCTCTGTTTCTCGGATTTGCGGCGGCCGCGGGCGCAGTCTCGATCATCGAAATCCTCGACGACACATTCAAGACGCCGGAGGACATGGAGGAGAAGCTTGGTTTGTCCGTGCTTGGGATCACCCCCCTGTATCGTGATCCCGACGGGAAAAAAACCGCGTTGGCGGAAGTCGCCGACGATCCGACCTCGCCTCTGTCGGAGGCCTACCGCTCTCTGCGAACCGCGCTCCAATTTTCAACCTCGGAAGGCGCGCCCCGCTCGCTGCTGATCACGAGCTCGCGCCCGGGGGAAGGAAAGTCGACGACTGCGGCCTGCTTGGCCTTGAATTTCGGCCAGCTTGGATTGCGGGTCTTGCTGATCGACGGCGACATGCGCAATCCATCGATCCACAAAATGCTGAAACTGGATAATGGCGAGGGCTTGTCCAACTATCTTTCTGGCGCCACGCCGCCGGGAATGTCGAACCTGGTCGAGGGCGATAGTGAGTCTGGGATCGTCAAACAGTCTTCTTTGACCGGCGTGTCGGTGATGACGACCGGGCCTCTACCTCCCAATCCCGCCGAACTCTTGGCGGGGCCGCGATTCAGCGCACTGTTGGGCACTGCGGCTGAGTTCTTTGAGATGGTGATTATTGACGGACCTCCTATCATGGGGCTCGCGGATGCGCCAATCTTGAGCAGTCTGGCTGATGGCACAATGCTGGTGGTGGAGGGGGCGAAGACGCGGCGAGCC
This sequence comes from Roseiarcus sp., assembly GCA_049287975.1. Classification (GTDB taxonomy): domain Bacteria; phylum Pseudomonadota; class Alphaproteobacteria; order Rhizobiales; family Beijerinckiaceae; genus Roseiarcus. The sequence continues at coordinate 5,327 of JBAQGU010000896.1, read as the reverse complement.
GTGGTCCGAGACGCTCTGAAGAGGCTTTATTTTGCGAGGGCGCGAGTGGTCGGAGGCGTGCTCAACAAGTTTCATCCGAAGCATGGCGGAGCAGGTTATGGCTATGGCTATGGCTACGGCTATGGCTATGGCTATGGCTATGGCTATGGGCGAGGTTATGGCTACGGGGCCGACAAATTCGTCTACGGCCAGAAACCCCAAGCGGCGTTGATCAACCCGAAAAATGAAGCATAATCGCGCGCTGGACGCCGCGATCGCGCTGTCGCAGGCGCCGACGCGCTCGACGGTAATGCGGGCGCAAGAACTTCCGACAGGGGTAAATTTGCTTCTGAGAATTCTCGTTGGGGATGCCGATGCTCTCTGCGAGGCGCGAAATTTGACCGGCTTGCGCGATAAGGACTTGCTGGTGATCGTCGAACTGTACGTACTGAAGGTAATGCTGTATAGAGGCGCGTCGGCGCGTCGGATTCTTGGCGTGGGCTTTGGCGCAGACCGCCGCGAAATGCGCCAACACATGGGTTGGCTACTTGCGTGGCTGCATCCCGACCGAAACCCTGGCGCTTGGCGGGCCGCCTTCGCAAGCCGCGTGATAACAGCTTGGCGATCGGTTGACCGGGGCCAGGAAGATCAAGTTACGCCGGTTCGCTCCCCGGTCACATCGCGTTTCCGACGCGCTCAGCGCGTTCCTTGGATCGCCTTGCCCCCGGACCGCGCGCTCTCGCGGAGCGCGCATCGGTGGCGAAGGGGTCTGCGGGTCGCGTTGATGGGCCTGATGCTGGTCGGCTTGGCCCTGGTCCTCGGGATTGTTGCGATCCGGGTCAGCCAGGCGATGTCGGCGACTTCGCTCTTGCAGTCTCGCCGGTTTTGACGCCTTGTTGCCGACTGGCGAGGTTCCGGATCCGCTCGTTCAACTCTCAGGCCGCTTAGACTCCAATGACCCTGCAATCTCCCGCGACGCCCCCCGCCGTCTTCCCCTGGGCTGCTGCGGCGTTCGTCGTCGTGTTGATGACCGCCTTGGCCATAACCGTCATCAGATTTGGCGCAAGCGAAATGTTGAGCGTCTCCAACCCGGCGCTTGCGCTTTGGTTCGATCCGAGCCAATCCGATGCGCGCGTCACGCTCGCGCTGAGCCAATGGCTCGAAAACGTGGACAGAAGCGACGAAGCGATCTCGGAAGCGCGGGAAGCTTTGGCCGATACTCCGTTGTCGCCGGGAGCGCTCATTCTGCTCGCGCGCGTAAGCGAACACAATTCCGACCCGGCGAAGGCGGCCGCCTTGATGCAATTGGCGAGCCGGGTGGACCAGAGAAGCCTCGAGGCGCAGCTCTGGCTGCTCAATCAAGATATCCAGAACGCTCGCATCCCTGAAGTCTTGCGTCGCATGGACGTTTTGTTGCGTGGACAGACTGCGGAGGTGACGGATCGATTGTCATCCGCGCTCGCGCCTGTCCTGACAAGCGAGGCCTACCGACCCGACTTTGTCGCCGTCCTCGAGACAAGGCCGACATGGCGCTCGCACGTTCTAGAAAGCCTGGCTGCGAGCGCCAACGATCTAGCGGGCTTGGACCGCCTCTATGCCTCGCTGAGGACGATCCGAAATCCGTTGACTGCAGAGGAGCTGGAGCCGTTTCTGAAAAGGTTGGTCAAGGAAGGACGCTTGGACGATGCCTATATCGCTTGGACCCAATCGCTCCCCCCTGAGCGTTTGAGCAAGCTCGATTATCTCTACAATGGGCGATTTCAATATACCATCACGAACTTGCCCTTTGACTGGGTATTTGCGCCTGTGGACGGCGCCCTGGCGCGCGCCGAAGTCGAGAATGGCCGACGTATTCTCGATGTTGATTTCTTTGGCGGTCGCGTTGCGTTCCAGCACGTGTCGCATTTTCTCACATTGTCTCCAGGATCATACCGGTTCTCGGGTCAGGAGCGATCACAAAATCTACAAAATGAACGCGGCCTCGGGTGGAGACTTGCCTGCGTCGGAGGGACCAACGCAACGCTGGGAGCCACCGAGTTACTGACCGGCGAAACCCCGTGGCGCGAATTCCGCGTGGATTTCGAGGTCCCCAAGGACAATTGCCCCTACCAAAAATTGGTCCTGGAACTCCCCGCGAGAGCAGCGCTCGAAACAGAGATAATCGGCGGCGTCTCCTACGGCAATCTGGAAATCAAGCCGAATTAGGGGACCCGGGTCATTGGATCGATGCGGTTGCATGCGGGCTTTTTTGAAACTGCGGAGCGTCTATGTCGGAGGCGACCAGCAGTGGGTCTGCGGGCCCATGTTTGGGGAAATCGGGCGTGGCGCGGTAAGTCATCGGGCAATCAGCGATCAAACGGATCGAATAACATCCCGGGCGCTGGTAACTTTGCGGATTTTTTCAGCGCCTCTGAGATTTCTGCGTGAGCGCTCTATTGTCCGTCGAGAGCTAGTGGGGAAAGAGGGCGATCGCGGATGAGGGGAGAAGGAACGGCGCGAATGGGCTGCGGAGGGTCAGATTCGGCCGCTGGCGTAGCGACCGGTCCGAGTCGTCCCGAAAGGCGTATCGCGCCCCCGACGGAAATTTCTACCGGCTCCTCGGTCTCGCCGGCGCGAGGTTACCGTGGCGCGATGAGGGGCGATCTTGCAAGCGCTGGCGCGTGGCCCCTTGGCCACCGCCCGCGAACCTCGCTTGCTTCGTCGCGAAAGGGATTGGCAACGCGAAGCAGTGCTGCCGTGAGCGCGGCAATCGCGAGGCGCCTTTTTCGGACGCCTCCGGTTTCGCCGTCGGCGCTATCGTGAAGAGTCCCCTGTTTTTCTGGCTCACCGCCTTCACCTTGTTGATCGCCTTGACCGTTGGCGGGGCGACGCGTCAGGGATTGGGTTCCGACGCGATACCCGAGCTCGTCAGCCTGCCCTTGCTCGCGATGGCGCTTCCCCGCGCGTGGCCAACCCTGCGGCGTTCGCGAAGCGCTCTAGCGCTCGTGATCGGCGTTGCGGCGTTGCCCTGTCTGCAATTGGTTCCCCTGCCTTATTGGCTTTGGAGCTCGTTGCCCGGCCGTCAATCCATCGTCGATATTTTGGCGACGGCCGGCGCTCCTCTTTCGTGGCGTCCAATATCCCTCATCCCCGGAGCGACGGAACGCGCCCTTGTTTCGCTGCTTCCGGTTGTGGCGATATTCCTGTCCGTTCTCAGTCTCGACCGTTACGAACGAATGCTTTTGCTGTTGCTCGTGGTAGCGGTCGGCGTGCTGAGCGCATTGATCGCGATGGTTCAGGTGCTCGGCGGTTCGGACAGCGGGCTGTATTTTTTTAGCATCACCAACGTCGGCAAAGGCGTCGGCTTTTTCGCCAACGCGAACCATTTCGCCGCCTTCGAATACGTGCTGCTGCCCATCGCCGCGGCGGCGTTGAGTGAAATACAGATTCGCTCGCTGGCCTATTCTCTCGCCGTTTTCGGTCTAGTCGTCCCCGCGTTACTCTTCGGCTTGGCGCTGTCCGGTTCGCGCTCGGCAATCATTCTCGGCGCCGTTTCGATTTTAGCGACCATCCCGCTCATCTTGGGCCCTGAGATCTCGAGATGGGGGCGTCGTCGGACCATGTGGCTCGTCGCTTTCTTGGCCTTGGCGCTGATTCCCCTGATGGGGGGCTTGGGTCTGATGGCGATCTTTAGCCGCTTCGCGACGCAGGACGTCGCTGAAGACGCACGTTGGATAATCGCCGCCGAGACTTGGCGCGCGATTCTGTCTTTTGCTCCCTTCGGCGGCGGCGTAGGAACGTTTCCGCGCGTATATCCGCTCCACGAAAGTGCGGCAGCTCTCATTCCGCAATTGGTCAATCGCGCCCACGACGACCTTCTGGAAACGCTGTTCGAGGGAGGACTGGCGTCCCTGGCCCTCTTGCTGGCTTTTCTCTGCTGGTTCTTTGTGGTTGCGCGCCGTGCTCTTGTCGGCAATCTCGAGGTTGCTGGAAGCCAGGCGCGTGCCGGCGTGATCGCGATCGCGCTGCTTCTGATGCATTCGCTGTGGGATTATCCCCTCCGCACCGTCGCGCTCGAGACTCTGTTCGCCCTTTGCGTAGGGCTGCAATTCGAGCCCCCGCCGTCGCAGAAAAATCGGCTCAGCTTCTGGAAACGGATGATAGGCGGCCGCGAGAAGAGCCGTCGCCGTCGCAAGCACTCCAGGGGGCGACCAAGGTCGGTGGGCGATTCGACAGAAGGGGAATCGCATTCGGAAACTGAACCAGCGTCGTGACGCGCGCCGAGGCCGAGCTGGATTTGACGACGCGCCACGAGGTCGGCCGGGCAAGAAATCGGTCCTCAGATGAGAGACCACTTCCCCGCCGCCGCCGCGAGCATGAAATCAGCATGACGTTCGGATGCGTTCAGAGCGCGTGTCGCCGGCGGAGGGCTTCGCCGCAAGTCTCACTCACCCCCTGCAACCAGCGCACCGCGCTCACCCCAAGTCGTCGACTCGCAAACCCGCCAATGCCGCCCCCGCGGCCAACCGTTCGCGAAGGTCCTCGGATCATCAAGCGAACGATCGCGCTCCTGTTCGCATTCCGGTTTTAATTTGAACCGCCGCCCTCCTTCGAAAGAGCAAGCCCGCTCGCGACGGCTCGAGGTTAGCTCGAGATCGGTGCTGCGTGACGTAAATGCCAGCTTCACGCTGGCGCCGAGCACCGACGAGGGCTAGGCAGATTGACGAAAAGTATTGAAGAGTCCTGGCTCGAAAGATCCAAGGGCGCGCCGCGCGCCAGTAGGTTCGATTTATGGATACGGGGCTTCGGGTTCGGTTTGACCTAGAGTTTCAACGCCTCTTGCGAAGCGCGGCTTTGTCGGCTAGGTTGATCTACCCGAATGGTGGGCTGTCGATTGCCCAGACCGGGCTTTAAGCGATGCGGATTTGTTTGTCGCCCCCCGTTAAACAACACTTAACCGTGAGACCATCCCGGATGCGAGTCGCAGGACGACGTGGAACGGGCACTGATCTGGATGTCGCCGCCGGCCACGAGTGTGCGTGGCCACTTCCTACGATTGTCGCGTCGGTTCGCCTCGACCACGACGTTCTTGTTTTTAATGGAACCAATCTTTGAACGGGGGAGCGCAGGATATCCGGTTGCGGGAAGGGCAGCGCTGGTTCGTGGCTCAAACCTCGCACAATCGGGAAAACTTGGCCCGCCTTCACTTGGCCGCGCAGAATTTTCTGCCGTTCCTGCCGCGCTTCCGAAAGACAGTTCGTCACGCTCGTAAATTGCGCGAAACAACCGTGCCCGTCTTTCCGGGCTATATTTTCTTAGGTATCGACCTCCAAGGGGATCGCTGGCGCGCTATCAACGGCACCTTCGGT
>JBAQGU010000895.1:0-3143 GCA_049287975.1 Roseiarcus sp. | reverse complement strand
CCGCGGAAGCGAACGCTGGGTGGCCGGCTTCAAATCGGAATCCTGGCCGGCTTCAGATCGGAATCGGTGGCCGGCTTCCTATTGGAATGCATGGCCGGCTTCGTCGGAATCCGCACTCTTGGTTCGGCGGGCTCCGGGACCTTTGCGGACGCCCACCGAAAGGGCATTCGATTTCAGTTCTTCATCTTATCACTCAAGCCCTTGAGCGCCTTTTTTTGCAACTCCCCAGACCAGTCCCTAGGGGATTCCAGGGAAATGAGACGAATTGCATGATCAGAGGACCAAGCATCGACGCCCGTCGAGTTCGCCGCCCGAGGCATCGCCCGCCGGGTTCGCGGGCGGTCCTGGTTTGTCTGTCTGTCTGAGTTGATCGAACGGCTTAGACTCAAGCCGCAACGGGCAAGGGCGCGGCCTCCGGCTCCAGCACCGAACCTTCGATGCCGCTGGCCTCTCGCGCCGCCTTTTCGCCCGCCGGCCCGACCTCGAATAAAACCGCATAGGCCAGGGAGGCGCCCACCCGCTGCGGCTCGCCGATCGGTCGACCTGCGCAGCCGACTCGCAACAGATGGCGGTGCAGGATGGCGTCATATACCGTGACGATCTGGCTGAGCCCGAGACGAGCGGCGAATTCGTTCATCCCGAGCCCGAGCTCCGCGACGGCCCGGCTGATCCGCTTTGGCCCGATCTGGATGTCGGCGGCCCGATCGATAGAGAAACGACTGGATTCCCAAATCAACGGACTTTCAATTCGTTTCTTTTCCGGCAGTAATTGCGGAAACGTGTCGTTCAGCATGTTGAAGCCCATGGTCGGGAGCAACCTGAGACCCCCCACGACTTGTCCGGCTTCGTTGATGCTGAGGAGGTAGACAGGATCCAGGGCGTCGTATCCGTCGATCTCCCATGAATTTATGATCGGGACGTCCCAGCGAAACGTATCGAAGAAAACATGCTTGCGGATCTTATGGAACGCATCCAGTTCGCGCGCGAATTTGCGCCGATCGACGCCTCGGATCACACGTATCATCGTCTAAACTCCGTTTACAAACGCTAGATTGTTAACCAGTGAGAGCGAGTTGCCTTTCTGCCCACTATTGGATTGTTACATGTGTTTCTCTTTTCCCAGAAGAAAAAACACAAAAATTTTAGCATGACCGAAATCGGACCCGCGAATGCTGGTCATGCTGCGTCTCCAGGGCCACGGCGGGGCTTGCAAGTCGGCCTTGTCCAAATGGAAGGAAAGCGCGCAGGGCGCGAGCGACGGCGATCGCCGCGCGATAGCGTGACTATGCGCTAGTTTTGCGCAACGATTTACGCTAGGGTTGTGCCTTAGGGGACGATGCTCGGATTCCGAGAATAAATTGCTTCGTCCGACGGTGACGCAAGTGACGGATTCGATTTTTGAAGTGATCGATAGAATCTCGCGGGCGACCCGGTTCGAGGAGGGTAACGACGTCCTGCGCAGAGCCATCATCGAGATGGGGCTCAGTCACGTCGCTTATGCCGCGTTGAACCTGCCCTCGATCAAGCGTGTACGCCCTCTGGTCGCGATAACTTACGCGGCGGAATGGCAAAAACATTATGAGCAAGAGGGTTACGTAAATGTCGATCCGGTAGTGCGCGCGGGACTGGGCGGCGTGCTCCCGGTCGATTGGTCGAAGATCCGAAGCGATGATCCACTGGTTTTGAAATTCCTTGGGGAAGCCCAGGAATTCAAAATCGGCCGAGCGGGCCTCTCGATCCCAATCCGGGGAAAACATGGCGAGTTTGCGCTGTTCACTGTCACGGCCGAAATTAGTCCGTCGGAATGGCAGAAGCGTCTGAACTATCTATCTCGGGAGCTGATGCTGCTGGCGTATCAATTCCACGATTGGGCCATAAAAGTAGAGGGAATAGGCGCGGATATTTCTTTGGACTTGCTTTCGACAAGAGAGAAGGATTGCCTGAGATGGCGATCACAAGGCAAGACGGATTGGGAAATATCGCAATTGATAGGGATAAGCCAAAGCACTGTAAAATTTCACCTTGAGAACTCTCGCGCAAAGCTCGGCGCGACGAATACCATTCATGCTGTGTCGAAGGCAATAGTTCATGGATTGATATCGATACCGTAGAGTTACAACCATTGATTGTCCGTAGCATAAAAATGAACCATGCAGCCGATCTCAAGGGCCTGCGAAGATCGTACGCATCGAATCGAACTTTCTGACTTGAGAAACAACCTATGGTTGTGTTTCCTGTGCGTTCGGACAGTGGCGAGTTCAACGCGCACCTGTAAATGGTGGACGTAGGAGCAAGTCGCTCCGTTCCAGAAGGGAACTCAGACACTGAAGTCATCATTACGCCCAGGAACAAACTCTGCGCTTTCAGGTTCGCCATCCGCGGACTCGACCTGTGCATCCAAAGCCGACGTCCGCGAATAATCAAGGACGGCGCCGCGTGGACGCCCTACTCGAGATCGGGTCAATAGCACTATTAAGTCGTTTTGGAGGTAATTATGTATAATTCGCTAGTGATAGACAGAAAAATGAATTCGAAGACCGAAGTTGTGGCTGACCTGAACGCACTATACTTGATGGTTAGTTATGTAGAACTCGAATTGGAGCGGATAGCGCCTGAGTGCATCTCCGCCGCTAGCCATCTACGTTCCACGATATTGAATGAGACGCTGTTGAGAACGTCATATTATTCAAACCTGCGCAGTCTCCCCTCTCCGAGGTGACGTTGGGGTGACGGGGGTTGCCGCGACATGATTAGGCAATTCCCTGTCTCATCCTAAAGATAAATCACTGGTACCAAAGCATGCTTCAAGGGAAACTCGCGCCATCGAAAAGTCGGCGAGTTTCCTTCACAAATCCTGCGACAACACCAGCGCTGTGTAGGGGCCGATCCCGCGCTGAACGGCATTTCGTTGAAGTTCTCCGGCTTCGCGAAAAGGTCGAAGCTGCCGTAATTCGTGAAGGCCGGACTGTAGCTGTTTCAATCGCTGTTGAAGCGAATGCGCCAGACACCGCCGCCCGACAGGCGTGGCGCGGGCCAGTTACCATCAGCAATTCTCATTTTGAAAAAACATCATGAAGGAAGCGGCGGGGCGACCTGAAAGGCGAGGGTTTTGAGGAGGCTGTCCCATGAGGGAAAAAGGAGGT
>JBAQGU010000894.1:0-1735 GCA_049287975.1 Roseiarcus sp. | reverse complement strand
CCTCCGGCCGCCAAAGCGCCCGCGCCTTCCGCAGCGGCGGCTCCGCCAGCCGCGAAGGCTCCGGCGCCATCGCCGGAGCCGGCCGCCAAAGCTGATTTCGAATGCGACGTACTCGTGCTCGGATCGGGCCCAGGCGGGTATACCGCTGCCTTTCGCGCCGCCGACCTCGGGCAGAAGGTCGTGCTCGTCGAGCGGCACAAGACGCTCGGCGGCGTTTGTCTCAACGTCGGCTGCATACCCTCGAAGGCGTTGCTGCACGTAGCTAAAGTTATAGATGAAGCCGCCGACTTCGGCGCGCATGGCGTAAAGTTCGGCGCCCCGAGCGTCGATCTCGGCGGGGTGCGCAGTTGGAAGGAGAGCGTCGTGAAGCGACTGACGACGGGCCTCACCGGCCTCGCGCGCCAGCGCAAGGTCGTCGTCGTCAGGGGCGTAGGGAAGTTCGCCTCGCCGCAGACCCTCGCCGTCGAAACCGCCGAGGGGACGAAGATCGTTCGCTTCGCCAAGGCGATCATCGCGGCCGGCTCCGAGCCGATGGCGCCGGGCTTCATCCCGAAGGATCCCCGCATCTGGGACTCCACCGGCGCGCTCGAACTCTTCGACATCCCCAAGCGGCTGCTCGTCCTCGGCGGCGGGATCATCGGCCTCGAGATGGCGACGGTCTACGACGCCCTGGGCTCGAAGATCTCCGTCATCGAAATGATGGACCAATTGATGCCGGGCGTCGATCGCGACATCATCGCGCCCTTCGCCAAGCGTGTCGAGAAGCGCTACGAGCGCATTCGCCTGAAAACCAAGGTCACGGGTGTGGAGCCCAAGGAGGACGGTCTCCACGTCGCCTTCGAGGGCGCCGACGGGACCGGACAGGACGTGTTCGACGCGATGCTAGTTTCCGTCGGCCGCCGGCCCAACGGAGGCGGGATCGGCGCCGAAGCGGCGGGAGTCGCCGTCGACGAACGCGGCTTCATCAGCGTCGACAAGCAGATGCGAACCAACGTTTCCCATATTTTCGCGATCGGCGACATCGTGGGCCAGCCGATGCTGGCCCATAAGGGCTCGCACGAAGGCAAGGTCGCCGCCGAGGTCGCCAGCGGCCACAAGTCGGCGTTCGACGCGAAGGTGATCCCGTCGGTCGCCTACACCGATCCGGAAGTCGCCTGGGTCGGCCCGACCGAGACCGAGTTGAAAGCCAAGGGCGTGAAATTCGGCAGGGCGGTGTTTCCCTGGGCGGCCAGCGGACGTTCACTCTCGCTGGGCCGCGACGAGGGCCTCACCAAGACGCTCTGGGACGAGGAGAGCGGCCGGCTGATCGGCTGCGGGATCGTCGGTCCCAACGCGGGCGACCTGATCTCGGAGGCCGCGCTGGCGATCGAAATGGGCTGCGACGCCGAAGACATCGGCCTCACCGTGCATCCCCATCCGACGCTCTCCGAGACCTTCGCGTTCTCCGCGGAGGCGTTCGCGGGAACATTGACTGACCTCTATATGCCGAAGAAGAAGTAGAGGCGCCAGGCGCGGTCGCCGACCCCGCTTGTCTCGGCCGCCGCGATCTCGAGAAAGTCAACCATTCTGAGGCTTGCCGATGAAGCCTCGTCCGGCTGAAGGAACACTGTCACGCAGTTGTCGGGCGCCGAAGAGGCATAGTTTCCGATTCATTAAAGAAACACTCCTTTCATTTACCAAGTTAATTGATGTTAATTGATATTGCAGCGCCCATTGAAATGGGAGTGCTTAATAT
>JBAQGU010000893.1:0-6718 GCA_049287975.1 Roseiarcus sp. | reverse complement strand
CTGTAGCGCGATGCGTTCAACGCGAGCCAGCGGCGCGCGGCTCGGCTTTCGCAGTCTTGCTTGTCGTAACCTTGCTGGGGCTCGATGAATTCCGGTCGTAGAGACAGTACACAATTCTTGCTGGGTTTGACGACGCTGGCGGCCACGACGGTATGAAAATAATCGATCTGTCCATTGGCATGTTTGCGGGTCGAGCAATTCTGGCACGACAGTTTGTTTGAGCAAAAATACTGGGTCCCGTCCAAGGCGATCCACGCGTAGCCGTCCAGGCTGGTCAATGACGGCCGCGTCGAGGTGAGCCGAGGGCCCCCTTACGTCGCAGCGTAGCGCAGGGGACAGAGCCGAGGCTCTCCCAGCCTGGCAACCGCGTCCCCACCGTTGCAAACTTGTAGCTAAGGAAAAATCAGCGGCTTCGATTCGGCGATTTGCGTTGCGTTGGTGGAGCCAGACGGAATCGAACCGACGACCTCTTCAATGCCATTGAAGCGCTCTCCCAACTGAGCTATGGCCCCATTCATTGCTTTTCGTCGCTGACGCCCTTCGATTGGGAGCGAAGGGCGTTTCGTCGCGGGGCGGACGTATAACCGCAAAAGTGCGCGGCCGACAAGACCTGGGATGACGAATTCTCGGGAGCGTCGAGTTCAGGGCTCCTCGTCGGGCGCGATTTCGCCGTCGATCAGCGCGGTCACGTCGTCGTCGTCTTCCTCCTCCTCCTCGAGGAAGGCGTCGTCGGCCGCTTCGTCGTCCTCGACGTCGATTTCATCGACCACGGGCTCCACGGCCTTCTCCTCGGTCGCCTCGACCTCGTCGAGCGAGACGAGCTCCACGCCCGCGGGCGCCACGGCCTCGTCCTCGACCTCTTCTTCCTTCGCGCTGGCGCGCTCGACGCGCGCCACGACGCCTTGGAAAATCGTCCCGCACTTCGGGCAGACGATCGGGTCCTTGTTCAGATCAAAGAACTTGGCGCCGCAGTTCTGACATTGGCGCTTGGCTCCGAGCTCCGGTTTTGCCACGATATATGTTTCCCTGATCGATGGGCGGGATTGTTCGGAGGCCTCGGTTAGTCGGCGTCGCCGCGCATGTCAATCCGCGACGAGGCCGGATCGACAGCGCTCTGCGAGGGTGTTACGAGCCCAACAGACGCGCCCGCGTCCGACGCGGGCGCCACGAAAATTCGAGTGTTCGCATGACCTCGCCCGAGACCCCGCACACGCTGAGCGCGCATCGAAACGGCCCCTTGCGCGGACGCGCGCGTCCGCCCGGCGACAAATCGATCTCGCATCGCGCATTCATTTTCGGACTGCTGACCCGGGGCGTCACCCAAATCGAGGGCCTGCTCGAGGGCGACGACGTGTTGCGCACCGGCGAGGCCTGCAAGGCGCTCGGCGCGACGATCGAACGACATGGCGAAGGCCGGTGGAGCGTCTCCGGGCCTGGGCTCGGCTCGCTCGTCGCGCCGCGCGCCCCGTTGGATTTCGGCAATGCGGGAACGGGCGCCCGCCTGATGATGGGCGTAGTCGGCGGGCACGACATCGTCGGCGTCTTCGACGGTGACGCCTCGCTGCGAAAACGCCCGATGCGGCGCGTTCTCGACCCGCTGCGACTCATGGGCGCGCAGGTTCTGGAGGAGGTCGAGGGAGGTCGCTGCCCGATCACGCTGAAGGGGGCCGGCGAGCCGGCGCCGATTCTCTACCGAACGCCGGTCGCTTCGGCGCAGATCAAGTCCGCCGTCCTGCTCGCCGGTCTGAACGCGCGCGGGATCACCACCGTCGTCGAATCGGAAGCCTCGCGCGACCATACCGAGAAAATGCTCGCCCATTTCGGCGCCGAGGTCAGCGTCGCGACAGAAGGGGAGGGGCGCCGCGTGACCGTTGTCGGCCGGCCGGAGTTGCGGCCTCGGCCCGTAGTCGTGCCCGCCGATCCTTCCTCCGCGGCCTTCCCGATCGTCGCGGCGCTGATCACGGCGGGCTCGGATATCGTGATCGAAGGCGTGATGACGAACCCGCTGCGCGCCGGACTGGTCACGACCCTGCTCGAAATGGGGGCGCAAATCGAGGCGCTCGATCGACGCGTCGAAGGCGGCGAGGATGTCGCGGATTTGCGAGTGCGCGCGAGCGAGCTGGTCGGCGTCGACGTCCCCGCGGCAAGGGCGCCTTCGATGATCGACGAATATCCAATTCTCGCCGTCGCCGCGGCATTCGCGCGCGGGACGACGCGCATGCGCGGCCTCCACGAGCTGAGAGTGAAGGAGAGCGACCGCCTCGCCGCGGTCGCCGCCGGCCTCGCGGCTAGCGGCGTCGCGCATGAAATATCGGGCGACGACCTCTCCGTCGAGGGCGGCGCGCCCGAGGGCGGCGGCCTGGTCGCAACCCATCTCGATCATCGCATCGCGATGAGCTTTTTGGTCATGGGCATGGCGTCGCGAAAACCGATGAGCGTCGACGACGCCTCCATGATCGCGACGAGTTTTCCGAATTTCCGCGCGCTGATGGAAGGCCTGGGCGCGAAGCTTGGCTGAACCCCTCTCCCGCTCTTTGAGGGGGCCTCGTCGCGTCGCTTCACGCCCCTCATCCGACGCTATGGCCCGTCGAAAGACGGGCGTCTTTCGACGCTGCGCAGTCGACAATTTCCAAGCGCTGTCAAATTTGGAATTTTTGTTCTAGGTTCGACGCTCGAAGTCGTTTTTGTGACCAGGAGCGGGCGGCCCACGGCCCGACGGGACGGAAGGCGCCGATAATTCCATGGAGGCCCCGCGGGCCTTTGAGGCGCTGAAGCGCCGGCTGATCGAAATCGAATCTGGGCTGCCCAAGCGCCTGCGGCAAACCGCGGCCTTCGCGCTCGAACATCCCGACGAGGTCGCGCTGGGCACCGCTTCGGGCGTCGCCGAGCGCGCGCAGGTGCAGGCCTCGACCCTGGTCCGGTTCGCGCAATCGCTCGGGTTCGCTGGATTTTCCGAGCTGCAGGGCGTTTTTCGCACCCATCTGCGCACCCGCTGGCCCGATTATTCCGAACGCCTGAAGGCGTTGCACGAGGGCGCGCGCGACAGTCGGGATCCCCTGCACCTGCTGCACGGTTTTGCGGATTCGGCGGCCACTTCGATCGTCAAACTCCGCGAGGTCGTCCGCCGCGAGGAACTCGAGAAGGCGATCGGGCTGCTCGCCCGCGCCGGCACGATCTACGTCGTGGGTCAGCGGCGCTCGTTTTCCGTCGCCCATTATCTCGCCTATGCGCTCGCGCAGCTCGGCGTGAGAGCGACGTTGGTGGATAATGTGGGCGGGCTGGGGCCCGATCAATTGTCGAACGCGTCGGACGCCGACGCGCTGATCGCCATCAGTTTTTCGCCCTATTCGCCCGTCACGGTGTCGCTCGCCCAAAACGCCCAAAAGAGGAAGACGCCGCTCGTCGTCGTCACCGACAGCGCGCTGAGCCCGATCGCGGGCATCGCCGACGCCCGCTTCGAGATTGTCGAGAGCGATTTCGGCGCATTCCGCTCGCTGGCGGCGACGTTCTGCCTGGCGATGACGCTGGCGGTGGGAGTCGCGGAAAAACGCGGCGAGCGGCCGTCGCGCTGACGCATCAGACAGTCGGCGGCGGCCAGACTTTCGCCGCGTCGAGGCGGTCGTTGACGCGAGCGAGAAACGCCGCGAGATCGTCGGTCACAAAATCGATATCGGCGCTCGGACCGGGCTCGCGATCATACAGCTGGCGAAAGTCGGCCTGGTCGGCCCTTCCCGTCACCAAGGTCGTCGTCATCCCGCGCGCCTTGGGCACGGCCAGGTTTCTGGCGATGTCCTCGAACATCGCCGCGCGTGCGGGCTCGACGCCATGCCGCAGAAAGAATGCGTCGTAAGCGGCGACCGCCGGTTTCGGCACGAGGCCGGCCGCCACGATATCGAACGCGTCCTCGAACAGACCGTCGAGTCCGAGTTGGCTTGCGGTGCGCAACGCATGATCGCGCGAGCCGTTGGTGAAGATCAGTTTGCGACCCGGCAACCTCGCCATCTCGAGGGCTAACGGAAGATTGGGCGACAGCCCCGATCGATCGACGTCATGGACGAAATCGAGAAAATCCTCGGCGCGCACGAAGTCCTCGTCGACGAGCCCGCGCAGCGTCGTGCCGTGCCGGCGGTAGTAGTAGCGCTGCAATGCCCGTGCCGATTCTCCATCGAGGCCGCTGTGCCCGACGAGAAACAGCGTGATCCGCTGCTCGATCTCACGCCACAGTCCGCTGTCGGGTGGATAGAGCGTGTTGTCGAGGTCGAACACCCAGGTTGTCACATGTCCGAATTTGACCAGCGGATCGGCGTCGGCGCGCGCGGTGGTCATCTCTGCTGTCAAACGCCAGTTACCTCTAGAAGCGCGGCGCGAACGCGAACATTCGCCTCGGCGCCGCAAGCTTTAGCCGCGCGCCCCGGCGCGGCGCAAGTAGGTTCGTCGCGACCTGGATGGTTCCCCGCGGTATCGATGGCGGACATGCGGCTCGTCTTCTCGAAAGAGCTGGCGCCCGGCCCCGCGACCGCGACGCCTCCCGATTCGGGAGGCCGCGCCGCGGCTTTCCCCGCGTATCCGCGCGGCACGGCGATTGCGGCGAACGAGCGCCAACGCCGCGCGGGCCCCGCCGGACGAAAAAGGTTGTGCCGAACTGAGGCAGGAGCAGTGCATGAGCGGGTCGTGGTCTGTCGCGGGGCTCTGGCAGCCCGCGCTGGGTTGGCCGCGCCTGCGCCGCGCCGAGGCTCGCAGGCGCCTGCGCCGGATGATGGAGACGCTCGCGCCGTTCGGATTCATCTATCTCGGCATCCTCGTCGACGCGGCGACGATCGTGGGCGCCGCATATGCATCTCGCGCCCTCTACGGCCTCCTCACCTTGGGAATTCAACCTGCTGTCGAACCCGTGACTTCGGTGGGGGCGCTCGTCGCACTGTTGGCGATGCTCTCGACGTTGCAGCGGAACGAATACGGCCTCGAGCATTTCGCGAAGTCCTCCGGCCAGGTCGCGCGCCCGTTTTCGGTATGGAATTTCGCCTTCATCACCGCGCTCGCCCTCGGCTTCGCCACCAAGACCTCGTCGGATTTCTCCCGCGGCGCGGTCGGGGTCTTCTATATCTCGGGGTTCGTATCCCTGGCGCTCGGGCGACGCATGCTCGGCGGCGTGGCGGCCTGGCTGCGCCGAACGCGCCTGACGCCGCCGCGCCGCGTCGTGGCGATCGGATTGGAGGACTGCCTGACGACGCTGCGGGGGGGATCCGGCGATCACCTCGGGGAGGCCGTCGAAGTCGTCTCCAGGATCGCGCTACGCGACCATCGCGGCTACATGGCCGACGACCTCGCGCTCGCCGCGGCCGCCGTTCGCATGTACCGGCCGGACGAGGTGTACCTCGCGATCCCCTGGGCGCGCGCCGACATGATCGAGGCTTGCGTCGACGCGCTGATTCGGACGCCGGCCGAAATCCATCTCGGCGCCGAGAGCATTCTCGAGCGCTTCGGCGAGGCCAAGGTCACCTGGCTGGGCGGAATGGTCGGCCTGCAAGTGACGCGCCCTCCGCTCTCGCGGCCGCAGCAATGGGAGAAGCGAGCGTTCGACATCGTCGTCGCGACGATGGCCTTGATCGCGCTCGCGCCGCTCTTCGCGGCGATCTGCCTGCTGGTTCGCCGGGAGACCCCTGGTCCTGCGCTGTTTCGGCAGAAACGCTACGGCTTCAACCAGGAGCCGTTCCGCATCTTCAAGTTCCGCACGATGACGACGATGGACGACGGCGCCAATGTCGTCCAGGCCACGCGAGCAGACCCCCGGGTCACGCGCGTCGGCGGCATCCTGCGGCGCTACAGCATCGACGAGCTGCCGCAGTTGATCAACGTCCTCATCGGCGAAATGTCGATCGTCGGTCCGCGCCCGCACGCGCTCGCGCACGACCAGCGCTATGTCGAACGGCTCTCCCGTTATGCCCGCCGGCACAACGTCAGGCCGGGCATCACGGGCTGGGCGCAAGTCTGGGGTCATCGCGGCGAAATCACCAACGATCACGACATGCACAAGCGGCTCGAGCACGACCTCTATTACGTCGACAACTGGTCGCTGTGGTTGGACTTGAAGATCATCCTGCTCACGGTCGTTTCGCCGCGTGCGCGCCGCAACGCGTATTGACGACGGCGGCGACCCGCCCCCGAAAGATCCACCGAAGCGACAACACGCCGTCAGCCGACGGATGATTTCCGGCTACGCTGGCGTCTCGCGGCAACGCGTTCGCCAAATCCAACAGGATTGGTGAAGTGGGCGACCGTGCAGGGCTTGCCGGAGCGGGTGCGGCCTGACATGCGGATCGGGATGGTCGGGGACTGGGAGGAGCTGGCGGACCGGCTGGAAGGGGGCGCTGGGGGTGATGCGGGAGATCGCCAGGATCGCGGGGGACGAAGAGGTAACTGGCCGGCCCGTTCGGGAACGCGATTCTTTTCCGGTTTTGTGGTTTTTCAAGGGGTTGCAAGGCGGATAATTTTCCTCTCGGTCTCCCTGCGCTGTAGACGCGGTCGCTGACCGCGTGAGTTCCGCTTGGTCGGCGCTCGGAAAATGAGGCGCTCTACGACCGCCGCGCTCAGCGAGCGCGGCTACAATTCGGCGACGTCGGGGAATCTTCGCGCGCCGGTGTACCAGATCTGGTGGGTTCGACGTTTCCGAGGCCATACCATTCCCGGGCGCTGATTCAATCTTTTCAAGCCGTTGCGG
>JBAQGU010000892.1:0-2392 GCA_049287975.1 Roseiarcus sp. | reverse complement strand
CGACGAATTGTCGATTGCCCGTCTCACCGCACTGGCCGCGGGCGGAGAGGAAAACAGGATTCAAGCGAGGTCGGCATGAGCCTCCCGATTGCCGAACGGCGCAGTGTCAGGGCAAGCGCGCTCCACTTGTTTTCGGTCTGGAATCTCGCGATTCTCCTTGTTCTGCTCATCCTCGTCTTTTCGCTGCTGAAAGGCGACACTTTCCTTACCGCCTTCACATTTCAATCTATGGTGAACAGCCGGTCGATCAACGCGCTCGTAGCGCTGGCCGTGATGATCCCCATCGCGTCGAACAACTTCGATCTGTCCGTGGCGTCGATCCTCGGCATCTCTCAGGTGCTCGCCAACGGGCTGCAGACGCAACAGGGGCTTCCGTGGCAGGCCGCCTGTCTCCTCTGCATCGTCATGGGCGCGATCGTCGGGCTGATCAACGGCGTCCTCGTGACGCGAGCCCGGATCAACTCGTTCATCGCCACGCTCGGTACCGGCACGCTGCTCCTCGGCCTCAATCAATGGTACACGGGGGGCCGTCAGGTCGTCGGCGTGCTTCCCAGGGACTTCGTGGCGATCGCGGGCAAAATTCCCTTCACGGGAGTTCCGCTGGCGGTCGTCTATGTGCTCGTGGTCGTGATCCTGCTCTGGGTGGTGTTCGACTATCTGCCGCTGGGTCGATTTCTCTACATAATCGGAGACAGCCCGCGCGCGGCCGAACTGAATGGAATATCGCAGACCCTCTATGTGACGATCGCTTTCGTCGCCTCGGGAGTCCTTGCCGCGTTTGCCGGTGTCATATTGCAGGCGCAGCTCCAGGTCGGGCAGAGCACCGTGGGTCAGGAGCTGATGTTGCCGGCCTTCACCGGGGCCCTGCTCGGCGCGACGGCGATCCGGCCTGGCCGTCCCAACGTCTGGGGGACCCTTCTGGCCGTCGCCGTGCTCGCCGTCGCCGTCGCGGGCCTCACGCAACTCGGAGCGCCATTCTTTGTCGAAAATCTGTTCAACGGCGCGATGCTCGTGCTCGCGGTAGGCCTCGCGGGCCTGTCGCAGCGCAATCGCGACCGAAGGAGACGGGATGCGGTCGCCGCGGCGAGGCGAGAACAATGAAATCGGCATTCGATTTGAGCGGACGACGAATCCTGATCACCGGAGCCGCCGACGGCATTGGCGCCGCGACAGCTGCAGTATGCGCCCGCCTCGGGGCTGAGGTCATATTGGTCGATCTGCGCGACGCTAAGATTGTCGCCGCTCAAATTCGTGAAGCGGGCGGGCAAGCCAGTTCTCTGGTCGCCGATGTCAGCACCCGGGCAGCCGCCGAGCAACTGGCCGGAATTGTCGACGATCTCGATGGGTTGGTGCTCAATGCCGCGGTCTGTCCCTGGGATGACGACTGGGACGCTCCGAACTGGGATACGAATTTCGATCGGGTGATTGCCGTCAACGTCCTCGGGCCGGTGCATCTGGCTCGCGTGTTCTTGCCAGCTATGATCCGCCGCCAATGGGGACGCATGGTGTTCGTCGGCTCTCTGGCCGGCCGCACGGGCGGACTGATTGCCGGGCCGCACTATGTCGCCTCGAAGGGCGGCGTTCACGCTTTCGTCAAATGGCTGGCGCGTCGAGCGGCGCCTCACGGTGTGCTGGTCAACGGCGTCGCGCCGGCCTCGGTCGAGACAGCGATGATGACGGACCGGCCGGTCGACCTCGCCCGTATTCCTCTGGCGCGCAAGGCGAGTCCCGAGGAGGTGGCTTGGCCGATCGCATTCCTGTGCTCGGCCGCGGCCAGCTACATCTGCGGCGCCGTGCTCGACGTGAACGGCGGCGTGCACATGGGATGATGCGATCGAGAGCGCGCAAGGAGATGCTGTGTAAAACCCAGCCATGAACCAGCGAGAGCCGACCGCCCCCGATCGTCTGCAACCGAGAAATCAATCAACCCGTCGGCGCCGCCCTCCGACCAACCGGGAGACTATCATGATCGAAGATCCTCCGCTGCTGCGGGTCCGCCGCGACTTCCCTCGTCCCACCCGCGCGCAAGTCGAGGCCTTCGCGGGCCTGCAGACCGCAGTCGTCGTTGATGCGATGAACGGCAGGGGCGGCTTGGACGGTCGCATCAAGCCGATCGCCGAGGCCCGCGCGTTCTACGGGGTCGCGTTGCCCTGCTACGCCGGAGCCGCGGACAATCTGGCGGCCTTCGGCGCCCTTTCCGTCGCGCAACCAGGCGATGTCATTCTATGCGCGACGGATTCGGACTCGGCGACCGCGGTGACGGGTGATCTGCTGCTCGGCATGATGAAAAACAGAAGCGTCGTCGCGTTCGTGACCGACGGGTTCGTCCGCGATGTCAAGGGGATAAAGTCTGTGGCATTGCCTTGCTACGCCAGGGGTCTAACGCCCAACT
>JBAQGU010000891.1:0-7977 GCA_049287975.1 Roseiarcus sp. | reverse complement strand
GCAGCTCCGTCCGACACACTCGATCAAATCATTGAGAAAGCCCACCGAATCGTAGAATCGGAACTCGACCCAAAACACAAGCGACTTTTTCGCAAAATCGGCGCAATCGCTAAAATGAGAATTGCTGTGCGCCGCGTCAGCTGCTTGACGCGATCGATAGCGCCGCGCCTTAGGCGACGACCCAGAAGCGACGAGAATATGACGGTCGGTCGAAACCGAAGTCCATCATTGCCACAGTCCCGCCGCCGCGCCGACGAGCCCCGCCGCGCTGACAGCTCCGACCACGCCGACGGTGAGCCAGAGCCGCCATCCGGCAATCCGCACGCTCTGGGGCAAAATCGTCGCCGCGATGATCACCAGGAGCGATACGACGATTGGCAGCAGCACCGCGTTGAGAACTTGCATGCCGACCGACAGCCAAACGAGATCCGACACGAACAGAACCAATGCCGCGCTGCCGAGCACCCACGCGGAATAGATGGATAGAACGCCCAGACTGTGGCGGGCCTCGCGCTCGAGCGAGTGACGCAGTCCAAATAATTCACCCAGGCCCCAAGCGCAGGCGAGGGAACAGACGATGGCCGCGGCCATCGCCGCCCCGACCACGCCAGCGCTGAACACCAGGCGCCCAGTGGTTTCGCCCAGCAGCGGCGTCAGAGCTTGACTGATCTGGCCTATACTGACGAGCGATTGGCCGGTTACACCCGATTTGAGCGCCGCGACCGCGACCAACACCGCCGTCGTCAAAATCTGAGTGAGAATGGCGCCGAACACCGTTTCCCAGCGCGCGGCGCCATAGTTGGCCGACGTAAGGCGCTTCTCCGATGTCGCGGAGGCCTGATAAAAGATCATCCAAGGGTTGAATGTCGCGCCGATCAGACCGGCCACGAGATAGAGATAACCGGTATCGTTCAGTTTCTGATCAGCGACATCGCGGACGATTTCGCTCGCTGCGGGATGGGATCGCCAGGCGACGAACAGGAATGCGACTTCGAAGAGGCCGAACACCAGCGCGATGCGTTCGACGCGCCGGTATCCCCCGGTGAAAGCGACCACAATCAGCGTGGCGCTCGCCAGCGGCAAGATGATCCAGCGCGATGCGCCATAGAGTTCGCCGACCCCGGCGATGCCTGTAAATTCGGTCACGAGCGAGCCGAGTGTCGCTGCGATCAGGGCCGCGGCGGCGACATAGGCGCCTGGACGCCCAAAGTTCTCGCGGATCAAATCGCCGAACCCACAATTGCGATAGATGCCGATTCGAACCGCGAGATCCTGCACGAGGATCAGGACCGGAATGAGCAGCAGCAGCACGGGCGCCAAGCGATAGCCCCAGACCGAGCCTGCCTGAGCCGCCGCGACGACATTGCCGGCGTCCGTGTCCGCCAGCATCACCGACAGTCCAGGCCCCCAGACTGCGCCGATCGTGGCTAAAAGCGAAATTCGCGCGCCCAAGAGCGGCTTGGCCGCCGCCAACTCCGCAGGAGGCGTGGTCTGCCCGGTCTCCATCAACGGCTCCGCAATTCCGAGCGGCTCCATGCAGACTGCCAAAAGCAACGCGACAAGGCGCGCCCGCCCCATCGAGGAACTTTGACGACGCAATCTCCCGGTTGCGAGTTCGGAAGATTGCGGGTGAATCCGGTCCCGCGTGGATCGTCAGCCGATCGCCGGCGCCGAGCGAACTCCGCAGACGCGTCGACAAACTGGCTTTCGAGAGTTGCTGAATTGCATCCGCGCACATGACCCGAACGTGCGCCCCGGTGCACGTAGCCACATAGCCCGCCCCGGTTCCTGAGCGCACCCAAACCAATCTCGGGGCCCCGCTCGGCAGAGGCTGCCATGCTACCCTCCCATCAGTTGCGCGATTATTGCTTCGAATTGTTCGATCACGAACATTGGAAACTATTACGGGATTCGCGAGCTGAAATTCGCGTCGAGCCTAGCGCGTAATTTGAAGAAATGCGAACGGAAGTTTTTTCGCTTGTCGCGGCGAAAATGTTCGTTGTAGCGTCGCTTTGGAAAAAAGGGCGCGAAGAAACAGCGATTTGGCGTTTTCGGGGAGGGGGCCGGGGTGCTCAGTGTCGATGGCCGCGAAACCATATCCAGCTTTGACCTCGCCATCATCGGCGGCGGCGTGAACGGGTGTGGCATTGCGCGCGACGCGGCGGGGCGCGGCTGGTCGGTCTTCCTTTGCGAAAAGGGCGATCTCGCGTCAGGAACCTCGAGCGCCTCGACCAAACTCGTTCACGGCGGGCTTCGCTATCTCGAGTATTTCGAGTTTCGGCTTGTCCGCGAAGCTCTGCTGGAGCGCGAGACGCTTTGGCGAATCGCGCCGCACATCGTCTGGCCGCTGCGGTTCGTTCTGCCCTTCAACAAGGGACTGAGACCAGCCTGGGTGTTGCGGCTCGGCCTTTTTCTCTATGATCATATCGGTGGCCGCAAGCTGCTCCCGCCCACCCGGACGCTGCACTTGCGTTCCGATCCGGCGGGCGAACCGCTCAAGGCGCAGTACGCGCTCGGGTTTGAATATTCAGATTGCTGGGTCGAGGATTCGCGCCTCGTCGTGCTGAACGCCCGTGACGCCGCCAATCGCGGCGCAGTCATTGCGCCGCGCACGACCTGCGTCAGCGGCGTTCGCCAAGACCAAGTCTGGCGGCTCGTTTTGAAGGACGAGCGTAGCGGCGAGACGCGCGAAATCCGGGCGCGGGCGCTCGTAAACGCGGCCGGCCCCTGGGTCGGCGAGGTCCTCGCCAACGCCCTTCGCGGCAACTCGCCTGCATCGGTGCGGCTGGTCAAGGGAAGCCATATCGTCGTGCCGCGTCTCTACGCTCACGATCGCTGCTACTTCTTTCAGAACGCGGATCGCCGCATCTTCTTCGCCATTCCTTACGAGCAGGATTTCACGCTGATCGGCACGACGGATCTCGACTATGTCGGCGATCCCGGAGCGGCTACGGCGTCGGATGACGAAATTGCTTATTTGTGCGACGGCGCCAGCGAGTATTTCAACACGCCGGTCGACAAGCGCAAGGTTCGCTGGTCCTATTCGGGCGTCCGGCCGCTCTACGACGACGGCGCGTCCGAAGCTCAGGCAGCGACGCGCGATTACGTCCTCGAGTTGGATGCGCCGAACCATTCGCCCGCTGTGCTCAGCGTTTATGGCGGCAAGATCACGACCTACCGTCGACTTGCCGAATCGGCCTTGGCGATGCTCGGCCCCCATCTGCCCGCGCCCGCGGGCCCGGCGCGGGGCTGGACCGGGCGCACGCCGCTGCCGGGCGGAGATTTTCCGGCTCTAGGTTTCGAGGAACTGGTCAAGGAGAACGCGCGGCGCTATCCCTTTCTCGGCGCCGCCTTCGCTCGCCGCTTGACGCGCGCCTATGGCGCCTTGGTTTCGGAAGTTCTGGGCGCCGCGAATACCCGAGAGGATCTCGGCCGCGACTTCGGCGCGGACTTGACGGAAGCCGAACTGCGCTATCTCGTGCAACGCGAATGGGCCGTCTCGGCCCCCGACATCGTCTGGCGGCGCACCAAGCTCGGGCTGCGGCTTTCCCAAGCTGCGATCGCCAGCGTGGACGAATATTTGAAGCAATTGTTCGCCGATTTGCAACCGGCCGAGTGAAGAGGGGAGGGCAGCGGATGCCCGCGCAATTGTCCGGCGGCCGGCAGCAGCGCACCGCCATCGCGCGCGCCCTGGTCAGGCGGGCCGACCTCGTGCTGCTCGACGAACCGCTGGCCAATCTCGACTACAAACTGGTATAGCGATGGAGAACGGCCGCGAATTGCCGGCGACGGGAGCATTCTCGCACCTGCCTGATAGGAGCTATCGACCGGGATTTCGTGCCGAAACGCTCGCGCTGGGCGGGTCGGAACCTTCGAGCTTCGTCTTCTCCGGCGTGGTCGCGCTGACGGAAATCAGTGATTCGGAGAGCTTCGTTCACGTCGATCTCGCGCTCGGCGTCTGGTTGCCCTTACCGCGGGAGTTCACGACTTTTCGCCGGGAACGCATGTCGACGTTCATGTCGATCCGGATCTCGCTTTCATCTTCGACGACGCCTCCCCCTGGCGCGGACGTTCAGCGGACATATCCATGGAAACAAGGCGCCGGCCATGAGCGGACACATTCTCGTCATCGATCAGGGCACCACCTCGACGCGGGCGATCGTGTTCGACGTGAACGCCTGTCCGATCGCGATCGGACAGGAAGAATTCCGTCAGATTTTCCCGCGACCCGGATTCGTCGAGCACGACCCGGAAGACATATGGCGATCGACACTGTCGACGATCCGCGCCGCGTTGGCTAAAGCCGATATCGCGCCGGGTGGGATCATCGGCATCGGGATCGCCAATCAGCGCGAAACGACGCTGGTCTGGAATCGCACGACGGGACGGCCGCTTCACAACGCGATCGTATGGCAGGACCGGCGCACCGCGCCGATCTGTGCACGGCTGAAGCAGCTCGGCCATGAACCCCTGGCGGCCGAACGCACGGGCCTGCTGATCGATCCCTACTTCTCCGCGACGAAGATCGCCTGGATTCTCGACAACGTGGCGGGCGCGCGGGCGCAGGCTGAGCGCGGCGAACTCGCGTTTGGAACGGTCGATTCATTCCTGATTTGGCGGCTGACCAATCGAAAGAGCCACGTGACCGATGCGACCAACGCCTCGCGTACGCTGCTTCTGAACATCCATACCGGCGATTGGGACGACGAACTGCTGGCGCTGTTCGATATTCCCCGTTCGATGCTGCCCGATGTGCGTGATTGTTCGGCGGATTTCGGCGTCGCGGCGGCGGAGCACTTCGGCGTTTCGGCGCCGATATTCGGCGTCGCGGGCGACCAGCAGGCCGCGTTGATAGGCCAAGCCTGCTTCCGGCCCGGCATGGCCAAGTCGACTTTCGGCACCGGTGGTTTCATTCTCATGAACACGGGCGAGGATGCTATTGTCTCCAGCCATCGTTTGCTGACGACGATCGCTTATCAGTGGCGCGGCGTCCGCGCCTATGCGCTGGAAGGTTCGATCTTCTCGGCCGGCGCAACCGTGCAATGGTTGCGCGACGGGTTGGGGCTCATCGCCAGCGCCGCCGAATCCGGCGCGCTCGCGGCCGCCGCGGATCCCGCGCAGCGCGTCTATTTCGTGCCCGCGTTCACCGGGCTCGGCGCGCCGCATTGGAACAGCGAATCGCGGGGCGCCATCACGGGCATCACACGCGGCGCGACGCGCAAGGAGATCGTTCGCGCGGCGCTCGAGAGCGTCGCCTTTCAAACCCGCGATCTCATCGCGGCGATGCGGGCGGACGAAAGCGCAAACGCCACGACGAGTTCGGTCCTACGGATCGACGGCGGCATGAGCGTGAGCGACTGGACGATGCAATTTCTCGCCGACATGCTCGAGGCGCCGGTCGACCGGCCCGCACTATTGGAAACGACCGCGCTCGGCGCGGCGTTTTTGGCGGGATGGCGCGCCGGACTCTACCCGGGGCCGGAAGAGTTCGAACGCTCATGGCGGGTGGAGCGCCGCTTTGCGCCCAGCATGGCGGCGGACGAGCGGGAGTCGCGCTATCTCGGCTGGCGCGACGCCGTCGCGCGCTGCCTTGCGCCCTCGATCGCGGCCTGACCGATGCGAGCGGTATTTCGTTGCGCTTCAGGCGATGGACATGATCAACGAAGCCGATCTCGACGGGGTGAAGAAGGGACTAAACCCAATACGGTTCACTAAGGGTGGTATTTCGTTCACTTATCAAATCGGTCCCGTTGAACTGTCATCGTTTTTGACCCCACAGGCTGTTCCCGGTGATCTCCAAAACACTTAACTGAACGGCATTGGGACTAAACCCTCTGACCCACTCTAGGTCGCCGATTTCGCGTACGATCCGAGGACCGCGATGCTCGGGGGCGGCGCCAGGACAATCGGTGATCCGAGCGGACTGCCGATCGTGATCTTCGCGACCCTGCTGCGTCCGTCCGGCGCCAGCGAAAGTGGGCTCTCGGGGACTTGTTATGGCTTCACAGGCGGCGGCTCGAGGGCTGGAATCACTAGGCGCTGGCGACACGTCATGGGTATAGACAGGCGCGTAGTTATTGCCCGAATTACCGGACTCGTACGCGAATGACTGCAGCGACAACAGCGATACCGCCAACCCATATCGGACCATTGCCCTCGAGAAAGTTCGGATAGCCGCGCTCTGGCCGCAAGTCGTTTCTGCTCAGGTCTTCTTTGTCGAAAGCTGTCATGATGATAGCTCCTCCTTTGACTACCCATCACTGTTAACGCCTATGCCGCGATGGGTTCCTGCCCCGATGGGTTCCCACGCTGCCTGCGACGGCAGATCAACTTCGTCGGAACTTTCCGCCGCGTTGCGCACTTCTAGTGGACAGATGGTTCTACCCCCATCGCTTTCGGTCTGGGACTTTGCCCGGCTGCTGACGAACCCCGTCGCGCGGGGTTTTTTCGTCCGAATTGGTTCGGAGCCGTCGATTTTACAACCACTCCTGGAACTCGATTTTCGCGGCGTGCACCTTGCTGCCCTAGTTCCGCCCGGCAGCACGGCTATTGCACGGGGCATTCGCCGCGGCGAAATCAAATGAGGATCAACGATGAAAAAGTTTTTGGTTGTCTATATGGCCGACCGCGCCACCTTCGAGAAGATGATGAAGGAATCAACGCCCGAGCAGCAAAAGCTGGGCATGGATGCATGGATGAAATGGATGGACAAGCATAAGGCGTCGCTCGTTGACGGCGGCGCGCCCCTCGGAAAGACAAAGCGCATCGACGCCAACATCACCAAGGACGTCAAAAACGATATGGGCGGCTATTCCATCATCCAAGCGGAATCCCACGAAGCGGCGACCAAGATGTTCGACAAAAGTTTCCCACACCTCCAAATGCCCGGCGCCTGGATAGAGGTCGTGGAGATCATGCCCCTGCCGGTGATGTAATCTCTTCACTGCGGGACAATGCAAAAAAGGGCCGCTCGATGCGGCCCTAGTCTTGGGGGGATAGTGCTGACTATCTGTGGTTCATAAAATACGCGCCGATCAGGATGAGTGGTAAGGGAAGGCCGATTATCCATAACAACAATCCGCCGTCCATGTATGTGCGCTCCTCTGATGAGTTCGATTGGACGCTCGCTGGTCGATCAGTGATGCCAGAACAGCGCGAGCAGGATGATGACCGGCAACGGAATGCCGATGAGCCATAAAAGAGCGCCTCTGCCAAAACCCATGTCTGCCTCCTCCAATAATTTCGATGGAAGCGAAACGCGCGGTTCGTAAAATTTGTTCCATCGGCGTCAGCTTTCTTTAGAGGCGCTGAGCACTGCGGAACATTCCCAATATTCGTGCGTTGGGTGCGATCGACGAAATCGGTTCGTCTGCTTTCCTGGAGTAATGCCATGCCCGTACGAAAGTTGGTCGGCTGTTCCGCCGCCGCCCTTGTCGCGGTAGGGGCGATGTTTGCCTCGATGGCTCCCACTGAAGCAACCATGTATCGCCTCGCTCAGTATTCCACACCCTATATCCAGCATGTGGATTGCGCAGTCGGCTTCCATCTCGGCCCGTTGGGGACGTGCGTCATCGGCGGCGACGATCCGGGTCCGGCTGTCGTCCAGCGGCACGACGGCAATGTAGGCTGCGAAACCAAGTCTGTCACCAAGCAGGATGCAGCGGGCAATAGCATGACCAAGACGAAGACGAATTGCTGACAGCTGACGCTTTGAGGTGTGCAACGAGGGGCCGCGGCGAGCGGCCCTTTTTGTGCTACGGTCGGACGAGTGAGGGCGAGGCGACGCACTATTTATGCGATCGGAGCTAGGCGAGTTTGCTCGGGCTGTTCCTCATCAACTATTTCAAAGGGCAGCGGACGACGCCTCCTTCTGCGCCATGACGATCTCGGGCAGATGGCCGCGCATCGCGGTCCTCAGATCGTACGCGAAGTCGGCGCCCCTAGAGTGGTTCAGAGGGTTTAGTTCCTACTTCACCC
>JBAQGU010000890.1:0-7288 GCA_049287975.1 Roseiarcus sp. | reverse complement strand
GACTTCACCCGGCGAATCGTCTCCTCGTTGGAGAGCCGGGCGCCGTTCGGATGCAGATAGACGAATCCCTTGCCCGCTTTCCTGCGCCGAATCCCCGGCCTGTCGTCCGATACATAGCGCAACCCCGCTATATCGGCGGTTTCCCGCGGATCGAAGACCGCGTCGAGGTTGTTGGTGAAATCGAGCACCGTCGAAGTTTCCGTCTGGTTGTCGAGAAACCAAACGGCGGCCGGGCACACTTTGTTCCCGAGGGCGCAAGGAGCCGGCATTACAATTACAACATCCGCACGACCGTGATCTCGCTCGGCGCCGTTGCGACCGAGTTATGTCGAGCTTCGGTGTATCGATGATCCACGCCATCTCCTCGAAGTAGAGCCGTCGGCAGAAGCCGAAATCTCCAGTCACCGCTGGGCGGTGGGACGAGCCGATCATTGATTCGCTCCATTTCGTCTCCGCAGCCCTCGTTCACTCCGTGCAATCAAATCGTCCGAAGGCCCACGAGTCCCCTTCGCAACGGCGTTTCGAAAGACCGCCTCATCAAAAATCGCCTCGGGGGGGAACGTGCGGTGCGCCGCGCCCCGGCCGCACGAACGTCATAATATCGACGATTCGCGCGTTAGCGTACGGCAGTGAGTTGCGTCGGACGAAAAGGGTGCGCTTGGTTCCCCGGAGGCCAAAACATGATTTCACCGCTATTTCTCGTCTGGGTGCTCCCAGCCGCAATCCTGCTAGGCGCCGCCTTCGGGATTCTCATGACAGTGATCGCGATCCTCGTATACTTCAGCTTCGTGGCAGTATGGCTTTGGCATAAAGCGGCAAGCGCGATCCGGCCTACTGCTTGAGTCGATCGGTCGAGGCGGCTCGAGCTGTCGCTTCCCAGCCCTCTGGCGCCGCGACTGCCCCTTCAGCTCGGCGGCGCAGCCGCCGGGTCGAAGCGTTGCAGGCAATCGCGGCGCCCGGCTTCAATGCAAGCCTGGATCTTCCGTTTCTCGTCGAGAAAACCCAAGAGCCAGATCGCCACGATCGCCAACATGAGCACCACCGCCGCGGCGAGGAGGTTGACGAAGGTGCGGTGCTCGCTTTCTTCTTGCTCCAGAGCGGCTTCTCGATCTTCCGCGGCTCGGCGTTCGCTCACCCCCTGAGGCTCGCCACCTTCGCGCCGGGTCCCAGCGCCTCGATCGCCTTGGCGAAGATCGACTTCGCGTCGAGCCCGGCGGTGGCGTAGAGCCGATCGGGCTTGT
Source organism: Roseiarcus sp. (assembly GCA_049287975.1). GTDB lineage: Bacteria > Pseudomonadota > Alphaproteobacteria > Rhizobiales > Beijerinckiaceae > Roseiarcus. The sequence goes on along the minus strand of JBAQGU010000890.1, from coordinate 6,047 downwards.
CCTGGTCCTGGAACGCGTCGGGCAGGGTCAGCGTCCGAATCTTCAGGCCCTTATCGAGCAGGCCGGCTTCGGCGAGCAAGCTCAGTACGTGCGCGCCGAAGCCGCCCTCCGAGCCTTCCTCGACCGTCAGCAGGACCTCGTGTGAAGCGGCGAGCCGCCGAACGAGTTCGCGATCGATCGGCTTGGCGAAACGCGCATCGGCGACCGTGGTGGAAAGGCCGCGAGCCGCCAGATCCTCCGCCGCCTCGAGGGCCGCGGCGAGGCGCGTTCCCAGCGACAGGATCGCGATCCGCGAACCCTCGCGGAGCACGCGCCCCTTTCCGATCTCCAGCGGTTCGCCGCGGTCCGGTATTTCGACGCCGACGCCCTCGCCCCTCGGGTAGCGCAACGCGATTGGGCCGCTATCGTGGACCGCGCAGGTCGCGACCATGTGGACCAGTTCCGCCTCGTCGGCGGCGGCCATGACGGTCATGTTGGGCAGGCATGTGAGATAGGCGATGTCGAACGCGCCCGCGTGGGTCGCGCCGTCGGCGCCGACCAGCCCGGCGCGATCGATCGCGAAGCGCACCGGCAGATTTTGGATCGCGACATCGTGCACGATCTGGTCGTACGCGCGTTGCAGGAAGGTCGAGTAGATGGCACAGAACGGCTTATAGCCCTCGGCGGCAAGGCCCGCGGCGAAGGTCACCGCATGCTGCTCGGCGATGCCTACGTCGAACACGCGGTCGGGAAAGGCTTCCCCGAATCGATCGAGGCCCGTCCCGTTCGGCATCGCGGCGGTGACGGCGACGATCTTCGGATCGCGCGTGGCCTCCGCGGTCAGCGCGTCGGCGAATACCCTGGTATAGGCGGGCGCGTTCGCTTTCGGCTTGGCCTGCTTGCCGGTGACGACGTCGAACGCGTTGACGCCGTGATATTTGTCCTGCGCCGCCTCCGCCGGCGGATAGCCCTTGCCCTTCTTGGTCACGACGTGGACCAGCACCGGGCCGCCGTTGGGCGCTTCGCGGACGTTCTTCAAAATCGGCAGCAGATGCTCGAGGTTGTGGCCGTCGATCGGCCCGACGTAATAGAAGCCGAGCTCCTCGAACAGCGTGCCGCCGGTGAATAAGCCGCGGCCGTACTCCTCGCCCTGCTTCGCCTTTTCGTAAAGGAATCTCGGCAGCCTGCGCCCGATCTGCTTGGCCACCCCCCGGAGCGTGAGGTAGGTGCGGCTGGAAGCGAGCCGAGCCAGATAGGCCGACATCGCCCCGACGGGCGGCGCGATCGACATGTCGTTGTCGTTGAGAATGACGATCAGGCGCGATTGCAGCGCGCCCGCGTTGTTCATCGCCTCATAGGCCATGCCCGCCGACATCGCGCCGTCGCCGATCACCGAAATGACGGCGTTGTCGCGCTTGTCGAGATCGCGCGCCACGGCCATGCCCAGACCGGCCGAAATCGAGGTCGAGGAATGCGCGGCGCCGAAGGGGTCGTATTCGCTCTCCGCCCGCTTGGTGAAGCCCGAAAGTCCGCCACCCTGGCGGAGCGTGCGTATGCGCGAGCGCCGACCGGTTAGAATCTTGTGCGGATAGGCCTGGTGTCCGACATCCCAGATCAGCCGATCGCGCGGGGTATCGAAGACATAGTGCAGCGCCACGGTCAGTTCTACTACCCCGAGCCCGGCGCCCAGATGGCCGCCGGTGACCGAAACCGCACTGATCATCTCCGCGCGGAGTTCGTCCGCGAGGGCGCGCAAGTCGCCCTCCGGCAGTTTACGTAAATCGTCTGGCGTATGGATGAGGTCGAGGAGCGGCGTGTTCGGTCGCGTCACGATGTGCCCGTTGTTGTGGCGGCAGGCCGTTTGACCCACGCGCAAACGCCACGGTTACACCATAATGTTCCCTGACCGCAAATTGTTCCCTTCGACTTTCAGGTTTCCGCGAGACGGCCGCGACGGGCCCGCGCGGTGCCGAACACCCGATCCCAGAAGCCGGTGCTGACGCCGAAATTGGCATTATCGTGATAATGATGCGAAAGATGTCGCAGCCGCGCCTCGTAAAGCCAGTCGCCGGGCTCGATCTTCCAATGATGCGTGGCGTGATGCACCAACATGTAGCCGGCGTAACCGAGCAGCGCGCCGCTGGTGAACCCCGCCGCCGCCACCGAATCGAAGAACCAGACGGGGAAATAGCAGACGAGGACGATGAACCCGCTGGAAATGAAAGAGGGCACGCCGATCAGTTCGTTAGGCGCATGATGGTGGGCATCATGCAAGGGCGAAAAGATCGGCGCGTGATGGTAGACGAAGCGGTGAATCAGATATTCCGCCAGCGTCCACACCACGATCCCGATCAGCAGGGAGATCGCGAAGTCGGGCGTGCCGGCCAAGCCCCGCGCAGAGAACGCGAGATAGACCAGAACCGCAATCGCCACGGGTATTGCGGCGAAATCGCCGAAGTAGAGGAACTTGTTGATTGGCATCTACGCGCTCCGGTTCAACCCAAGGGCCCCCTGGAATCAAGCGAGGTTGCCCGTTGATCTTAGGTTCAATGGGGCGCCTTCGGCAAGACCCCTAAAGGCCCTCTTTGACTGAATCTCGGACCTGCGGCAAGCCTCGTCGATGGCTAGTCGTGTTGAGAACGTGCGATTTCAGCTCGCAGAATCGCCGCGACGTCGATGCGCGCGTCGGAGCGGCGGGCGAGGACGAGATCGCCCAGGATGTGTTCGAGGTGCTCCGCCATGAGCGCCGCAGCGCGCGGACCGTCCGCCGCGGCCAAAGCGTCGACCAGCGCCGCGTGTTCGTCATGTCCGCAGGCCGACGCAGGGCCGCGCCCGTAGAGGGCGATCACCAGCGATGAACGGGAGATCAGGCCGGCGAGAAAACGCGTCAGCGCTCCTTCGCCACAAATCATGGAGATTGCCATGTGAAATGCGCCGGAAAGGCGAATCGCGACCCGGCGGTCGCCTCGCCCGAGCGCCTCTCGTTCGTCGGCGAGCAGGGCGCGCAGCCGTTCGACGTCGTCAGGCCGGATCTTCCGCGCCACCTCGAGTGCAATCGCCGACTCGACCAGCCGCCGGCTGAAGAAAATGTCTTGCGCGTCGGCGATCGTCGGGGCGGACACAAAGGCGCCGCGATGGCGTTCGATCGTCACGATATGGTCGTGGGCGAGGGTCTGAAGCGCGGTGCGCACGATCGTACGGCTGACGTCGAAGACGGCGCCGAGCTGTTCCTCCGTCAGTTTCGCGCCTGGGGGCAGCCTTTGGTCGACGACAGCGTCGAATATGCAGCGGTAGATCGCAGCGACGCGGCCGCCCTTGCCGGCGCCGGATCTCTCGAGCGCCGCCACGGACGCCGCCTCGGAATTCATCCAGGACACCATGTTGCGAACGGCGCGTAACGGAGGCGTTGCGCGAAGGGAACGCCTCGACGGCGTCAACCCCCGATCGTCTCACGCGAAACTCGAAAATGCGAGGCCAATTTGTATACAATTTCGCTGAAACTGTCGACATAGGCGCCTAAGCTTTCGGCGCTCCCATCCGGCCCCAGCGCCGTTCGCGTGGAAATGTGCTCGGAATGCCCGTGAACCCAGGCGCTCCCGATTGGCGTCGCCATGGCACGGACCTTGCTCGTCCCCGGCAAACATTCCTCTGACGGCAAGTGAGGCCCATGGCGGAGCCCGGCAGTCTCGAACTCGTGCAGGTCACCAAACGCTACGGCGCGACTACCGCTGTCGACTCGATCAATCTTCGCGTCCCGGTCCATGGCTACTGCTGCTTGTTGGGCCCCTCGGGCTGTGGCAAGACCTCGACGCTGCGGATGATCGCCGGTCACGAGAGCACGACCGAAGGCGACATACTGATCGGCGCGTCCAATGTGACGGACCTGCCGCCCGCCAAACGCGGCACGGCGATGATGTTCCAGAGCTACGCCCTGTTTCCGCATCTGACCTGCCTGGACAATGTCGCCTTCTCCTTGAAGATGCGCGGCGTCGACAAGACGACGCGGCGTCAAAAGGCGATGGAGTTCCTGAAGCTCGTCGCGATGGATCCCTACGCGCAGCGCGTTCCCGCGCAATTGTCGGGCGGGCAGCAGCAGCGCGTCGCGCTGGCGCGCGCGTTGATTACTCAGCCGCAGATATTGCTGCTCGACGAGCCGTTGTCCGCTCTCGATCCGTTTCTTCGCGTGCGGATGCGCGCCGAGTTGCGTCGTCTGCAGCTCAGTCTTGGCATCCCCTTCATCCATGTCACCCACGGTCAGGACGAAGCGTTGGCGCTCGCCGATCTCGTCGTGGTCATGAACAAGGGCCGCATCGAGCAGGCGGGTTCGCCGCGCGAAGTGTTTGAAAAACCGGCGACGGAGTTCATTGCCCGATTCTTGGGCGGGCACAACGTCATCGACACGCCAGGGGGCAAGATAGCTGTACGCGCGGACCGGGTGAAGGTCATGGCCGCCGGCTCGAACGCCACGCGCATCAAGGCGACTGTCAACGGCGTCGAATACCAAGGCGCCACCTACCACGTCGCGCTCGAGGCCAACGGCGCCGCCGACTTGACGGCGATAACGAGCGACGCGGTGTTCGCCGAGACGCCGGTCGCCATCGGCGAGGAAGTCGGCCTCGCCTGGAGCGACGAGGACATTCACGCCCTTTCCCCCGCGTAACACAACACCCGCGGATTTAGCAGGAGGAGTAGAACATGTCGAGGAAACTCACGAAGGACAAAGGCGTTTCTCGGCGAAACGTCCTGAAAGCCGCCGGCGCCGTCGCCGGCGTCACCGCGGTCACCGGATTCCCGGCGGTCTGGGCGCAGGAGGAAAAGGTGCTGCGCTATCTCGGCACGGCGGTCAATCAGTCCGAAGACATCACCAAGAAGGTGAAGGCCGACACCGGCATCACCATCCAGAACATCGTCGCGACGACGGATGACGTCACCAAGCGCGTCGCGACTCAGCCGAACTCCTTCGACATTCTCGACACTGAATATTTCAGCCTGAAGAAGCTGGTTCCGTCGGGCAACATCCTGCCGATGGACGCCAAGAAGATCAAGGAATTCGACAACATCACGCCGATTTTCACCAAGGGCCAGCTTCCGAACGGCAAGGTCATCGGCGATCAGGGCACCGCGCCCAAGAAGGTGATGTTCCTCGAGGGCGAGCATTCGAAGACTTTCTCGAAGACCCCGACCGAATGGGTGACGCTGATCCCGACGGTCTACAACGCGGACACGCTCGGCATCCGCCCCGATCTGATCAAGCGGCCGATCAACTCCTGGGCCGAGCTGCTGAATCCGGAATTCAAGGGCAAAGCGGCGATTCTCGACATTCCCTCGATCGGCATCATGGATGCGGCGATGGTCGTCGAGGCGTTGGGCAAATACAAGTACCCGGACAAGGGCAACATGACCAAGCCCGAGATCGACATGACGATGAAAGTGCTCACCGAAGCCAAAAAGGCCGGCCAGTTCCGTGCGTTCTGGAAGGACTTCAACGAGAGCGTCAACTTGATGGCCTCGGGCGAGACCGTGATCCAGTCGATGTGGTCGCCGGCCGTGACGGCGGTGCGATCCAAGGGCATTCCCTGCATCTTCCAGCCGCTGAAGGAAGGCTATCGCTCGTGGGCGTCGGGCTTCTGCATGTCGAAAGGCGTCACGTCGAAGCAGGCGGAGTGGGTCTACGAGTTCGTCAACTGGTATCTCAGCGGCTGGGCCGGCGCCTATCTCAACCGCCAGGGCTATTATTCCGCGGTGCTTTCCACCGCAAAGGCCAACATGGAGCCCTACGAGTGGGCCTACTGGATGGAAGGCAAGCCCGCCGAGAAGGACATCCACGCGCCCGACGGCACGTTGATCGAACATGCCGGAGCGGTCCGAGACGGCGGCTCCTATGAGGAGCGCATGGGCCACGTCGCCTGCTGGAACGCGGTGATGGACGAGAACGACTACATGGTCCGCAAATGGAACGAGTTCATCGCGGCGTGATGGGACAATTCTTCTCCCGCCCTTCGCGGGAGAAGGTGGCGCGAAGCGCCGGATGAGGGTGTTGCTAATCCGTGAAACCCTCACCCCAGCCC
>JBAQGU010000889.1:0-7618 GCA_049287975.1 Roseiarcus sp. | reverse complement strand
CGACGCACGTGGTGTGTCTGGACGGTACCGGGCAAACACAACCCAGGCCAATCCGACCAACATCAGCCTGATCTTCAACGCCATCGGCGGCGCCATCGTCGACGCTGAAAACAATTCGTTTGAGTCGACGCTGATTTACAATGGCGTATCCGTTCAGGTCGGCAAGTATCTCGCCGGCGTCGGGACCGGAAGCATCGGCCTGTTCGATCTGATCCAGCAGGTGGACGGCGAAGGCATCGCCGAGCCGATCGTCCGCGGGTACACCTTCCTTTCTCGCAACTATGAGCCGGGCGATGATATCATTACCGTCGGCTTCAGCCGCGGCGCGGCAGCCGCCCGTTGCTTGGCGGGATTCGTTCTGGGGCAAGGCCTACTGAATCCCGCCAATTATCATCCGGAAAACAAGACGAGCGCCTATCTGCGCGGCGTCGCCGCTTGGTACAAATATCGGCAGGGTCAGCCCAATCTAGCCAAATATGAAAATCTGACCAACGTATTCTTGCAACTGGGCGAAATCGTCCCCGATTTGACGGACACCGACTTCGTGCCGGTCGAGCGCATACTGGCGGTGGGCGTTTTCGATACGGTCAGTTCAATGGGCCTTCCGAGGCCGGCTATCGACGGTCTCGACTACGATTTCATCCTCGCGGATACCGTTCTCAACTCAAAGGTGCTCAATGGATATCACGCGCTATCGGCCGACGAGGATCGGGCAAATTTCCATCCGACTTACTGGACGCCGCGACACAACATCACCCAGGTGATTTTCCCAGGATCGCACTCGGACGTAGGCGGCGGCTATGTGCAAACAGGTTTGTCGGACCGGCCCCTGGAATGGATGTTGACCAATCTGCGGGCCCAAGGCCTTCGCTTCGATGTTTCTAACATCCGGCAGCTTCAGCCGCTCGCAACCGCCATCGGCCATGATGACGGAATTTCAATACCCTGGAACGCCCTTCCGAGAAGTCCCAGAGTGTTTCCCGTTGATCTATTCGAGGGTGCCCCCTCGTTCAGAGCAGATGCGTCCATCGGAGAGCGATGGGGCAAGGCCATCACGCTACTGCCGGGACAAAGAGCCGGGACGTACAAGTCGACCGGTGCCTTCGCTGACCGCCGCGCGCTCTATCCGTAAGCGCGCCCTCTGCACGCGGACGTTGTCACGGTCGTGACGACTCGACCGCTGGGGCGATCGAGCGCCTCCTCCTCTTGGTCGAGCATGACCTGGTCTTTGCGACGAGCGTAGACGAGGAGGCGCGTGCCCATGATTGCGCCGTCACCCCCGGGTTTGCTCAGCTTTCGACGCTAAATTCGACCGAAAATTGTCCGTTGTGTGGCCAGGACCACAGCGCGACGGTTACAATTGTGCCACGCCGCGAGGTGGGTTACGTCGATATTTGCGGCTCAAAACTGGCCTTCGCAAAAGTAAACATTGCAAAGCATAGGGGACTCGCCGGTCCCTTCCCGCCGAAGTATCGCGCCTCCCGTTGACCGAAACTTGTTCGGAAGGGATTTCCCTCATGTCCGCAACGATTTCATCGATCCGTATGGGGCACAGCCGCCCGCAAGTTACGGCTGATCTCGGATTTCTCGCGGAACTCTCCGGCACCTGGGAAGGCTTTGGTTTCAACCTCATCGGGCGGCCGGACAAGCAGGGTGGCTCGCCCGTCTTCCTGGAGCTGAATCAGACCTTCGAGACGCTGAGTTTCACGCCGATTTCCTCGACGATTCCGAACCGCGGCTTCGCCGTCGATGACATTGAGCTCTTCGGTTTGACCTACCTTCAGAAAATTACCGACACAGTGACGGGCGGCGCGCTGCACATAGAGCCCGGCATCTGGATTCATATCCCTTCGCAAGACAGCGGGGGAACTCAGAGCGTCGCTAGAATGGGAAACATACCCCACGGCAATTCCCTGCTCGCGCAAGGCTCGGCGATCAATTTGAATCCGTTCAAAGGAAATCCCTTCGATCCGGATAATGTCGCTGCGGCGAACACTGCGCCCTTCCCGGTGTTAGATGCCTTCCCAACAACGGCGACGCCCCCTGGAACAGGTAAGGGGATGCCCGTGCCGGGCACGCTTTCCAGGTTCGCTCCATACGATCTCTCGAACCTCACGCCAGCGGCAGTGAACTTCAGGACGCCTGTAGGAAATGCTCCCCCTATCGCCTTGCCAACCACGATCCTCGGCGTTCCCATGCAGGAGGTGATACTCGATCCCACCAAACTTCTCACCGCCGCCCTCTCGGGCCAAACGATTTCCAACATGGTCGTGATCAACATCGCCACTGTCCCTAGTCTGCTGCAACAGCAACCGATCCCGAGCGGCGGAGTGCCGCCGCCGCCGGTAGACATCCTCAAGAATGTCCAAGGGGCCGGCGGGGGAATCGAAAATATCCCGTTCCTGCAAACCAACGCCGACGCAGCAACCATGTTCGCAACGTTCTGGATCGAAGAGATCTCAAGGCCGTCGCAATTCCTGCAACTCCAATATGTGCAGACTGTTTTTCTGAATTTTCCTATTCTCGGAGTGACTCCGGTCGCCAATTTGAGCTGGCCGCACGTCTCGGTCGCCACGCTGCAGAAGACCTTCGGGGGTCAGTAGTTTTGACGTGGATTCGCTTTTGCTCGTTTAGAGGCAATGCCGTTCAGTTAAGTGGTTTTGGAGATCACCGGGGACAGCCTGTGGGGTCTGCTCGAGGCGATGGGCCACAAGGTCGTCGTGGGCAAATCGATGGGGTCCGCAAATTCGATCGTGCGGAGGAAGGACGGCGTCTTGATGGGCGCCTCCGACCCGCGGCAGCGCGGCACGTTGGCGGTCGGCTATTGAGGTGGCCGCTGATCGGCCGCCCGCTCCGTGAGCCGGATGGATCCGCTGCAGGCGCCGATTTGAGTTCTGCATCGAGCGATTTCAAAGCGTTGGGCGCCTTTTTCTGCAACTCTCTTCGATTCCAAGCCGTTTTCGGCGAGCCTTTCCAATGAATCACATGCAATATCAGCTAGTTACATAGATCCAGACCGCAAATCGCGAGCCTCCAACTTCGTGCCCTCCTAATTGGGCAAAAAAGGCCACGCCCACCGACCAGATCGGCGGGAACACTCGAGTACTCAGAGAACACCATAGCGCGAATAGAGTTTTTCAGAAAGATAAATCGAAGAAAATCGCCGCGAACCCAGACCCCGACGGACAATCGGAGACGATGCGGCCCTTGCATGCCCCCCCTGGCGTTGCCATAAGGGCTGGCCTTCTTCCAGCGGAAACTGTTTTCGGCATGGCCCAATTCACGCAACGCGTCTTTTCCGGCGTGCAGCCCACCGGCAACCTGCATCTCGGCAATTACCTCGGCGCGCTCAAGCGGTTCGTCGAGATGCAGGCGACGCATCCTTGCATCTATTGCGTCGTCGATCTGCATGCGATGACCATGCCGTTCGACCCCGCGCAACTGGCGAGCGCGACGCGCCAGGTGACCGCGACCTATCTGGCCTGCGGCATCGATCCCGAGAAAAATATCGTGTTCAATCAGAGCCGCGTGCCCGAACACGCGGAACTCGCCTGGGTGTTCGACTGCGTCGCTCGGCTGGGTTGGCTCAATCGCATGACCCAGTTCAAGGAAAAGGCGGGTAAGGACCGGGAGAATGCATCGATCGGCCTCTACAATTATCCGGTTCTGATGGCCGCCGATATTCTGCTCTACCTCGCCACCCAGGTGCCGGTCGGCGACGATCAGAAGCAGCATCTCGAACTCGCGCGCGACATTGCGCAGAAGTTCAATAACGACTACGGGGCGCGGATCGCCGCCAACGGCCATGGCGACACGTTCTTTCCGCTGCCGGAACCGCTGATCGGTGGCCCCGCCGCTCGGGTCATGAGCCTTCGCGACGGCACGAAGAAGATGTCGAAGTCGGACCCGTCGGAATATTCGCTGATCGCGCTGACCGACGATGCGGATGCGATCGCGCAAAAATTCCGAAAGGCCAAGACCGACGCGGACTCGCTGCCGGGCGAGGTCGAAGGGCTCGCCGGCCGGCCCGAGGCCGACAATCTCGTCGGCATTTTCGCCGCCCTGAACGACGAGACGAAGGCCGACGTTCTCAGGAGCTTCGCCGGGGCGCGATTTTCGACTTTCAAGAACGCCCTCATCGAACTCTCGGTCGCAAAATTGGCGCCGATCCGAACGGAGATTTTGCGGCTAGCCGCGGACCCCGTCCGTGTCGACGGCGTACTGGCGGAGGGCGCCCGGAAGGCGCGCGACATCGCGTCGCCGACCATGAACGCGGTCAAGGACATCCTCGGCCTGGTGCGCTGACGCCCGCTCACGATTTTTTTTCTCTCGTCCCGGTGGGGATGAGGGTCGTTTACGCTACGTCTCGCGCGCCGCGTTGGACCTCTCGCAAGATGTGGCTCCGGCTCGAGCTCTCCCGCGCACCGAGACGAACGACGTTAACGACTTTGTCGTGTCGTTTGCGTTACTGTCGATGTGTCTGATTCGGGCCTTCTTGGCGGAAGGAGCCCGACGGACCGAAGCGCGATTTCGGGCGCCGCGCCCGGGGATGTCGTCTTGGTCTCAGGGGGCGTGGTTTGCAAAGGACATTGCCGCCGAGGCTTCACGCGAGCGGGCCTTCACGAAAAAGCGCTCTCGTCGCATGGAGCGTCGTCGCCATCGTGGCTTTCGGGAGCCTTGTGGGGCTGGGCGCCGCAGCCACAACCTGCGCGCGCGCCGCCGAGGCCGAACCTTCGGTCGATGCCGACATCCACATATTGATGTTGCTGCTGTTGTTGTTTTTCGGCGTGTTGACGGCGGTGCTGCACCTCATCGGCCGCTATCGCTGGACGCAACGCGAGCGCGAGCTGGCCGCTGAACTCGCACGCGCGCGCGGCGAATTGGATCGCGCCAGTCTGTTCCTCGCTAGCGAACCTCAGATCGTCGTCGCCTGGGACCAACCCGACGCGGAACCGCGGATCGAGGGCGAGTTCACGCTCGTCACCGACGCGCCGCTGCCGCGGCGGGTTCTCGCCTTCGCATCGTGGCTCGAACCGAACCTCGCCGCGAAGGCGGATGAGGCCGTGGCCAAGCTGCTGGGCCGGGGCGAGGCCTTTTCGCTATCGGTCCCGGGGCTCAAGGGTCGTCACTTCGAAATCGTCGGACGGGCGATCGCGGGCAACGCCGTCATGCGCATTCGCGATATTTCGGGCGACCGATTGCAGCTCGCGCGGCTGCACGACAGCCACGCCCAGAGCCAGGCGGAGTTGCAAGGCCTCCGCCAGCTCCTGGACGCGACCCCCAATCCCGCTTGGGCGCGCGGCGAAGACGGGCGGGTCCAATGGACCAACCAGGCATATGCGCGCGCCGTGGAGGCCAGGGACAGCCACGAGGCAGTCGAAAAACGTCTCGAACTGTTCGATCGTGCGATGCGGCAGGCCTCCGACGAGGCGCGGGCGCATTCCGGCGTCTGGCGCGGGCGGACGCCGGCGATCATGGCGGGCGAGCGCAAGATGTTCGAGGTGTTCGAGGTCGCAACCCCGACGGGAGCCGCCGGCCTCGCGTTCGATCTTTCCGAGACCGAGGCGCTGCGAGCCGAGATGGAGCGCCACGTCGGCGCCTATAAGGGCATGCTCGATCAATTGTCGACGGCGGTTGCGATCTTCGACCGCTCCAAACGGCTGATCTTCTTCAACGCTGCCTATCGCCAAATTTGGTCGCTCGATCTCGCTTTTCTCGAGCAAGGCCCGACCGACGGTGAAATTCTCGATCGATTGCGCGCCAAGCGGCAGTTGCCGGAGCAGGCCGACTTCCGAACCTGGAAGGCCCAGACGCTCGCGGCGTACAAGGCGATGGACCCGGTCGAGAACGTCTGGCACTTGCCCGACGGCCGCGCCTTGCGCGTCGTCGCCAGCCCCAATCCGCAGGGCGGCGTCACCTACCTCTTCGATGACGCGACGCAGAGCTTCGCGCTCGCCTCGCAGCTCAACGCTCTGACGCGCGTACAGGGCGAGACGCTCGACGCGTTGAAGGAAGGCGTCGCCGTGTTCGGCGCGGACGGGCGGATGAAACTGATCAACCCCGCCTTCGCCGCGCTGTGGCGCTTCGATCCCGCTCGCGCCGCCGCGCGTCCGCATATCGACGAGGTCGCGCGGGACTTTCTGCCGTTACTGACCAACCCGGCGTTCTGGGATGGGCTGCGGGCCACCATTGTCGGGCTTCCCGAGGCGCGACGAGCCTTCGAGGCGCGCATCGAGCGCACGGACGGCCAAGTGCTCGAATGCGCGGCGTTGCCGCTGCCGGACGGCGCGACCTTGATCACGTTCTTCGACGCGACGGCGAGCGCCAACGTGGAGCGCGCGCTCACGGAGCGCAACGATGCGCTGGTCGGGGCGGAAAAACTGCGCAACGATTTCGTCAAGCACGTCTCCTACGAGCTGCGCACGCCGCTGACCAACATCATCGGCTTCACGCAGTTGCTCGCCGATGGCGGGGCCGGTCCGCTCAATCCCAAACAGATCGATTACGCCGGCTACATCAAGTCCTCGTCCGCGGCATTGCTCGCCATCATCAACGACATTCTGGACCTCGCCTCGATCGACGCCGGCGCGCTGGAGCTCCGTGTCGAGGAGGTCGATGTCGTCGAAGCGATGAAGGCGGCGGCCGAGGGCGTGCAGGATCGGCTGAGCGAATCGCGCATCGACCTCCGCATCGTGGCCACCGACGGCGTCGGTCTGCTGCGCGCCGACGGGCGGCGCGTCCGACAGGTCTTGTTCAACCTGCTCTCCAATGCGATTGGGTTCTCGGAGGAGGGCCAGACGGTGACCTTAGCTGCGATGCGTCGCGACGACGAAGTCGTGTTCAAGGTGTCCGATCGTGGTCGCGGCATCGCTCCCGAAGCGCTGGAGCGCGTGTTCGATCGCTTCGAAAGCCAAACGGGCGGCACGCGCCATCGCGGGCCGGGCTTGGGGCTTTCGATCGTGCGCGCGCTGGTCGAACTGCACGGCGGCCGCGTGACCCTCGATTCCGCGCTCGGGGAAGGCACGACGGTGACGTGTTTTTTTCCCGTCAGGGCGTCCCGTAGCATGACGAACGCGGTCGCTTGACAATGGCCGTCGGGGGACGAGCGGACGACGAGGCGCCCGAGACGGTCGATCTGCCTCACGAGGCGGCCACCATCGCGCTTGCGCAATGGCTGACGCGCTTCGCTCGCGCGGGCGACTTCATTGGGCTTTCCGGGGATCTCGGCGCGGGAAAGACCGCTTTCGCGCGGGGCTATCTCCGGTCGGTGACCGGCCAGCCCGAACTCGAGGCGCCGAGCCCGACGTTCACGCTGCTGCAGGTCTACGACGGCCCGGACTTTCCCGTGGTGCATGGGGATTTCTATCGGTTACGCAGCGCCGAGGAGCTGGCCCAGCTGGGCTGGGGGGAGACGATCGAGGGCGCCGTCGCGCTGGTCGAATGGCCGGAGCGCGCCGCCGGCGCCTTGCCTCCGGATCGACTGGAAATCACGCTGTCCTACGACGCCGCCCGCGGCGACGAATTCCGCCGCGCGGAACTCCGCGCCCGCGGCGCGATGACGGCGCGCTTCAAGCGCGCGCGGGCGATCGAGGCTTTTCTCGAGCGCGCGGGCTGGGCC
>JBAQGU010000888.1:0-2896 GCA_049287975.1 Roseiarcus sp. | reverse complement strand
CCTCTGGCTCGCGCTGGAATCGGCGGCAATGGCCGACGACTGGTCCGGCGCTTGGCGCCCCGAAATGCTCGAGGGCGTCCTTTTTGACACCGCGTTCGGCCGCCTCTGGCAGGCGCGTCTCGCGCTTTGCGCCGTCCTGGCCGCGGCGCTCGCGCTTCACGCGGGCGAACATTGGGCCTTGAGGACCGTTCTGGCCGCGCTCACGCTCGCCAGTCTCGGCCTGACGGGGCACGCCGCGATGCAGACCGGAGGGCTCGGCGCGCTGCATCGCGGCAACGACGCGCTGCACCTCTTATGCGGCGGCGCGTGGATCGGCGGGCTCCCGGCGTTCGCGTTCTGCCTGCACAAATTCGCGCGGCCCGAATTGCGCGCCGAAGCCTTGTCGGCGATGATGCGCTACTCCCGTTACGGGCATTTTTTCGTACCCCTCGTCGTTCTGTCGGGAATGACGAATGTGGCGCTGACCACCGGCGTCCTGCCCTTTCCCGCCTCCTCGCCGTACCGAGCGTTGCTACTGGCCAAGATCGCGCTCGTCGCGTCCCTGGTGGCGCTCGCCCTCGTCAATCGCTACGTGATCGTGGCTCGATGCGCGCCCGCCGCGACGATGCTCCGCGCGCTGAGGACGACGACCGTGGCCGAAATTGCGCTGGGGACCGCCGTCATCGGACTGGTCAGCCTGTTCGGTCTGTGGGACCCGGCGTAAAGAAGAAGCGGTTACCGAGATGCTGCCGCGATAACATTAAATCAGCTTGCCGTCCGATCCGTGCACTATCATGTTGGCGGCATTCGGCGCATATTCCGTTCCGTCTGGAGCGACGGGGCTGCCTGAGTACCCTACGTTAAGACTATCGACCGGATCTACCGGCTCTGGAGGCGCGATCTGGATGGAAACAGATCGGCGGTGAGAAAGTGCAAAGCGGAGATTTGCTCCGGAAACTCGGAGAAGTCGACAGGGAATTGATCGAACGCCGCGTGCGCATGTTTTGCGAACTGCGCGCCGACGGCGATCTATCCAGCATGATGGAATACGCCGCCGCCGACGTCACATGTTTCCTGCGGGGCCACTGGAGCCTCGCCATCTATCCGTGGCCGCTCGTCGGAAAGGAGGTGGTCGCCGAGGCTTATCGGCAGCTCAACATCCGTTACGAAAATCTGGGGTCGATCGTCCACGAGCTTCTGATCGACGGCGACCGCGTCGCGCTACATCGCACCACGAGCATCCGCAACCGCGGCGGTGGCCAAGTCCACACGTTCGACGTCATCAATTTCATACGTTTTCGCGAGGGACTCGTCGTCGAATTTTCCGAATATTGCGACTCCGCCGCGATCGCCGCGCTGAACGAGGTCGATTCGTAAGATCAGGGCCGCTCGATCCGAATGACTTGCGGCGTCGGGCGCACCACGCCGTCCGCGACCGTCAAGTCGAGCGCCTCGCGGATCGAGGCCTCTGTCGTGGCGTGGGTGATGAGGACGACCGGAACGTAGGGGCTGGAGGGCGCGTCCTTCGGGGCGCGTTTCTGCATGATCGCCTCGAGCGAAATCTTGCGCTCACCCATACGGGTGGCGATGGCCGCCATGGCGCCGGGGCGCTCGACGACCGAAAGCCTGATGTAATAGCCGCCCTCGTGCCGTTGCATCGAGGCGCGTTCGGCTTCGAGGAGCGTTTCGACCGGACGTCCGAACGTGGGAAGCGCGAGGCCGCGCGCGAAATCGGCGATGTCGGCCGCGACCGCGGAGGCCGTCGCATCACCGCCGGCGCCGGGGCCGACCAGGGTCAGCGCGCCCACCGCGTCGCCGTCGATCGTGACGGCGTTGAGCACGCCCATCGTCTGCGCGAGCGGTTCGGATTTCGCGACCATCGTGGGATGAACCCGTTGCTCGACGCCGTGGTCGGTGCGCTCGGCTACGCCCAGCAGCTTGATCCGGAACCCCAGTTCGTCGGCGGCGGAGAGATCGGCGAGGGTGATCGACGAGATGCCTTCGACCGACACCGCGCTGGCATCGATCCGGGTGCCGAAGGCGAGCGAGGCGAGGATGGCGAGCTTGTGGGCGGTGTCGAAGCCGCCGACGTCGAAGGTCGGATCGGCTTCGGCGTAGCCGAGCCGCTGCGCGTCGGCGAGGCAGACTTCGAACGGCAATCCGTCGTTCTCCATACGCGAGAGAATGTAGTTGCAGGTGCCGTTCAGGATGCCGCAGACGCGCCGCACCGAATTGCCGGCCAGGCCCTCGCGCAACGTCTTGATGACGGGAACGCCGCCGCCTACCGCCGCTTCGAACGCCAGCGATGCGCCGCGGCTCTCTGCCAGTCGCGCCAGATCGAGCCCATGCGCGGCGAGCATCGCCTTGTTCGCGGTCACGACGGGCAGGCCGCGCGCCAGGGCCGCCACGACGGCCTCGTGAGCGACCCCGTCCGCTCCGCCGATCAGTTCTACGAATACGTCGATTTCGCCGTGGGCCGCCAGTTCGCGCGGATCGGCGAAGAAGGCGACTTCGCCCAGACCCAGGCCGCGATCCCGCATCGAACGCGCGCTGACGGCGACGATCGAGATGCCACGGCCCGTGCGAGCGGCGAGATCCGGACCAAGCCGACTCAGCAGGCGTGCCAGCGCCGACCCCACCACGCCCAAGCCGGCGACGCCGACGCGTAAAGGTTTCGCCATGACCCGTCGTCCTTCGCTCGTCCCGGCGCCAGCCTGCCTCGACCAACCCGGCGGATTGGCGCGGAGCGCTCAGCCCCAGCGCTCGCCTACGCTCTTCTTCTTCTGCTTGCGGTCCTTGCGGGCGGCGTAGCGGGCGTCGCGCTCGAGCTTCTTTTAGTATTCGACACGCTCCTGCTCGGCGCGGCGGACCGCGTCGGCGGCTTCGCGCGCGACCGCCTCCAGCCGCAACGTCTCCT
>JBAQGU010000887.1:0-9787 GCA_049287975.1 Roseiarcus sp. | reverse complement strand
AAACCGCCAAAGCTTTGTTTGGAAAAGCTTGGAGCAAAACACGCGAGTTTTGGAGAAGCTTGGAAAAAGGCTTGGAGGGCGCCTTTATTCCGCCACCGTGGGCTCCTGCCGCCAGCGGGCCTCCGATCGAGCTGGATCGTCGGGTAGCTTTCATACGGAAAAGGGGAAGTAATGAAGCCGTTCGTCCCGCAAAGGGCGTCCTGAGTGTATGGAAAAGCGGATGGCCCGTTTCATCCAAGGGGACCGGCCGAAGGCCGGTCCGGAACTCGCAATGACGGATTGGAAGTTGGCGCGCTTATTTTTGGGCGTCGCCTTAATCCGCGGGCGGCGCCGCCCACTCTTCCAGGGGAACGACAGGGTTGGCCCTGAAGTGATCGCGCGCCGTTTTGACGAATGCCGCCACGTTCGCCGACCCGATCCTTCGCGCTGGATAGACCGCGCTGACGGGAGAAGGCGGCGGCGCAAAGGATCGGAGGATCGGAACCAAGCGACCGGCGAGCACGGCGGCTTCCACCTGGTAGGGGAGCGCGCGCTATCCCGATCCCCGCCTCCGCCGCCGCGATGGCGGCGTCGGCGCTGTTTACCGATAGCCGCGGCTCGAGGCGCACGGCTTTCTCACTGAACCGCCACTCGTTCGTCGCGTCCAGGCTCTCGAACGCGATCGCGTCGAGGGCGGCGAGATCCGCAGGCGAACTCGGGGCGCCATGTCGAGCCAGATAGGCGGGGCTGGCCACCAGGACTCGGCTGACGGCGCCCAGCTTGACCGCAATCAGGCTGCTGTCGGCGAGTTCGCCGATGCGCACGGCGACGTCGACGCCTTCGTCCACCAGCAGGGCATTGCGATCCGACAAGGTCAGCCGCACCGACAGAGCGCGGTGGTCGGTCAGCATCCGGTTGACGACCGGCAGCACATGGAGACGGCCGAAAGCGATCGGCGCCGCAACCTTCAAATCGCCTCGCGGTTCCGCGTTTTCGCCGCGGACTCTTCGCCCGGCTCCTTCGATGTCCTCCAATATCTGCTGGCAGCTCTCGAGGTAGATTTCGCCGCGGTCGGTCACCCGGACCGACCGCGTCGTCCGGGTCAGCAGCGTCACGCCGAGCTGGTCTTCGAGTTGGGCGATCGACCGGGTGACGACCGAGGGCGAAAGCCGCAACTGTCGGGCGGCTTTGGCAAAACTTCCCAGCCGTGCAACCGCGGCGTAGATGCGCATGGCGTCGAGACGGTCCATCCACCATTGCTGAAACAGCAATAAAGACTTGTCAACTTCCCTGATTATCATCCGCCTCGGATGATCGTACGTCATCCGCGACGCCGGCGCCGCCGGATCAAAACAATGGAGAACCGACAATGTCCCGGATCGTAATTCCTGTTCGCGAAGCTGTCCCGGCCGCCTCTCAGCCGATGCTCGCAGCCGTCGAGAAACAACTCGGCGTAGTTCCCAACCTGTTTCGCCTCGTGGCGCTGAGCCCGGCGGCCCTGCAAGGCTACCTCGGCTCGAGCGGCGCGCTCAGCAAGGCGCTCGACGTCAGGACCCGGGAGCGAATTGCGCTGGCTGTCGCCCAGGTGAACGGTTGTGACTATTGCCTGTCGGCCCACAGCTATCTGGGTCTGAACCTCGCCAAGATCGACGAAGCGGAGATCGCTCTGAACCGTAAGGGCGCGTCGTCGGACGCCAAGGCGAATGTCGCGGTAGCGTTCGCCGCGAAAATCACCCAGGCGCGCGGCAAGGTCAGCGACGCCGATTTGCAGGCGGTCAAGGACGCTGGGTTCACCGATGCTCAGATAGTGGAGATAGTCGCGATTGTCGCCGAGAATGTGTTCACGAACCTCCTGAACATCGTCGCGCAGACAGAAATCGACTTTCGGATCGTGCGCGCCTCCGAGGCGGCTTGAGTACACCTCTTGCGTCGCGGCCCGAGTCGCCGATAGATTCCGCCGAAGTGGCAGTCAAACGTCATGACCTACGGATTTCTCGACATAGCTTCGACCCCTAGCGTTCGCGCGGCCCAGGAGGCCAACGGCAGCCGAGAGCTGTGGCAGCGCTTCGACGGCGATCGGGCGTCCGATCGATTCACCGAAAACGAGATCGCGTTCATCGAGGCTTGCGACAGCTTCTATATGGCGAGCGTCTCGGAATCGGGCTGGCCGTACGTCCAGCATCGCGGCGGCCCGACCGGCTTCCTCAAAGTACTCGACGAAACGACGCTCGGCTTCGCCGACTTTCGCGGTAATAGGCAGTACATCAGCCTGGGCAATATCAGCGCCGATGATCGCGTCGCCCTGATTCTGATGGATTACCCGAACCGCACGCGTCTCAAGATTCTGGCGCACATGGAGGCGCGCGAGTTCGACGCCGCGTCCGACCTAGGCTCTCGTCTCGCTCTTCCCAGATACAGGGGAAAGCCCGAGCGAGCCTTCCTGTTGCACCTAAAAACCTTCGATTGGAACTGCCCGCAACACATCACCCCGCGCTTCACGGTGGCCGAAATCGAGACTGCCGTATCGCCTTTGCGCACCCATATTGCAGCCCTCGAGGTGGAAAATCGCGCGCTCCGCGCTCAGATCGCGGGCGTCGCCGCGGAGGATTTCCCATAGTCCGCCACGCTTGTCAGCGCCCATGATGAAGCATTGAGATATCGGAAAATGACAATGACGGCAAGAACAGGCGGCACGTTCGCCGGCGGCGAGCTGCGTCGCCGAACCCGTGCAGACATCCATGAAGTTGAAGATCCGGACGCTTCTGCGATTATTGGTCAGGCCGAGACGAACCTGCTCCCTCCTGCGGCCATGTGTTGTCTGGCAAATTTACCACGATAGGAGTTGGAGTGCTTCGCACGACGACCCAGCGAAATGGCTGGGTTTCGGACGGGTTGATTTCCATGTGAGGCAGGTACGCAGGGACATGGATGAAATCGCCGGCCGACGCCTCGGCCACATATTCCCCGTGCACGCCCCAGCGTACCTCACAAACGCCTTCGAGGACGTATGCGATCGTTTGCTGCTCTCCGTGATGATGAATCCCGGTGTGCGCGCGCGGCTTCACCTCGAAGAGGCCGCCCCATAGTGCAGTGTCCAGTGCGCTTTCCGGCGCGATCGCGGCCAGACGCACCGAGCCCGACGTTTGGGCGGTTCCGGCTAAAAACTCCGAGGGATGAACGATGCGGATCGGCGAATAGGCATCCATGATGAGTCTCCAATTGTGAGCCAGACACATTGTCGCCCGCGCGGATCACGCGGGCGACAAGAGCTTGGTGAGTTCGCCGCCGCTGGAGGGGGAAATGGCAGATGCGGCATGCGCTCGCTAGCGAGACGTGTCGGGGCAGAGCACGAAGATGCTGATCCTCATTCGGCGGCGGCGCTCGCAGCCTGGCCTCCCGATGCCGGCCGAGAAGGGCCTTTACCAGCTCCGCTTCGGTCGATCGCGTCGGCAATCTGCTCGAGTTCTGAGACCGTCAGAGACAGATTGGCGGCGTCAATCCAACCATTGACTTGCGCAGGCCTTCTCGCGCCGACGATCGCCCCGGTGACGCCAGGCCACGCCAGGGTCCATGCGACGGCGACGGCGCCCACCCCGACGCTCCTGCGCGCGGCGATGTCGCGCATGACCTCCGCCACATAGAGATTGTGGCGCAACGCCGCCCCTTGGAACTCCGGGTCGCGCGACCGCCAGTCATTGGCGGGCAACGAAGCGGCGCGCTTCACGCTGAATGACCCGCTCAGCAGCCCGGCTTGCATGGGGCTGTAGACGATCACCCCTGTAGCATGCGCATTACACCAGGGGATTTCCGCGGCGCCCGCGGCCCGCTTTATTGCGGAAAAAGGGGGTTGGAGCGTGTCGACGTGACCGAGCTTTTCCGCCGCCTCGAGTTGCTCGACATTGTGGTTGGAAAGCCCGACAGCTCGGACCTTGCCTTCTTTCTCGAGGTCCAGCAGCGTCTGCCAGTAGGCTTCGATCGGCGTGCCGTCTTCTGCCGGCCAATGCATCTGATAGAGATCAATCCGTTCGACTTTCAGTCGGCGCAGCGAGTTTTCGATCTCCCGGCGGATGCTCGCCGGATCCCCTACTTGCCTCGGCAGGGCCTTGCGGTCGGCCGGATCGGCGATCAACCCGCATTTCGTGAAGACGTAGGGACGCTCCTCTCGTGGAATATCCGCGAGCGCCGCAGCCACAACCTCTTCTGAATGCCCGAGACCATAAATGGCGGCCGTGTCGATCCAGTTGATCCCGCGGCTCACGGCGTGGCGGATCGCCGCCACGGAATCCTTGTCGTCCTGACTGCCCCAACCGACCGCCCAGTCACCGCCAACCGCCCATGACCCGAAGCCCACTCGCGTGATCCACATATCGGTCGTTCCGAGCCGCCGAGTTGCAAGATTGCCCAGATTAGCCATCGCCTGTTCCTACTCTCTTTTGTTTGCCAAGAAGAAGCCAATGTTACACAGCGATAGCGTTGCGCTATGCCGGCGTTGCACCTACTATGGCCCTCATCATAAACATCAACTTACGGGTCAAACGTCGGCGCCGCCATTCTACATGCGGTGGCGCGTACACGATTTTGGCCTGCAAAGCTTGGACCTACGTCTGGGTTGACTAGACCAGGGTGCAGTGCAGGTTTGTTCAGCGCGTTACAGGCCGGTGTTGGTTGAGGAACCGGCGGAGGCTCTCGCCTCCAGATAGCCGTCGACCTCGGCTTGCACGCGCCCGACTTCCGGCGAGCAACGACCGGCCCGACCGACCGACATAAACATGACCAAAGCTCCTGCACAGACGATCATAGTGCGAGGAAATACTTGGGATAGGCTCCAAGACCGTGCAGACTCGGCATGTCAAACTCTTCGAGGCTCGCGTGTGGCCGCGCGGCTGGCATCGAAAGAGGCGTCGAGCCCGGCGTCGCGAGCGGCGAGCCATCCGAGGGCAGACCAGTCGAGGTCGGCCCAGCCGCCTGCCACCAGCGCGACGAGACGGTCGCGCACGAGGCTCGCAACGGGCATGGGCACCGCCTCATGTTCGGCTTCCGCCAGGGCGAGCCTGAGATCCTTGATCGCGAGCGGCACGGCCATGCCGGCGGGGCTGTAGCGCTCTTCGACAATCTTGCCGCCATAGGTTCGGTGGACCTTGGAATCGAACAGCGAGTTGGTGAGGACATCGAATGCCACGCGCCGATCGATGCCCCCCTTCCTCAACAGCGCCAGGACCTCGCCCATGCTCTGCAGTGTCGTGGCGGTGAGGACGTTGCCGGCAAGCTTCATCAGGTTCGCCGACGAGGCATCCTCGCCGACGACGAACAACCGCTGGCCGAGGCGTTCGAGTAGCGGCCGCGCTTGCTCGAGCGCGGCAGGATTGCCTGCGGCGAGCACAAAAAGCTGACGAGCCTGAGCCAGGTCTGGATTGCCCAGGACCGGCGCCGCCACATAGCCTTGGCTGCGTTCCTCATGAGCAGCGGTGAGCCGACGCGACAGTCCGGGGCTAACGGTGCTCATGGAAATGTGGACGGCGCCCGGGCGCATGACTTGCACCAACCCTTCGCTATGAAGGGCGACGTCGGCCAGCGCCCCGTCGTCTGGTAGAGCAGTCAGAACGAAGTCGCAGGCGGTGAGCTCGGCAAAGTTGCAGGCGGGCTCCACGCCCGCCGCCCGCACAGCTTCCATATGCGCGGGATCGCGGTCGTATGCCAGGACCCGGCGCCCGTCGGCGACCAGATTGAGGGCGAACGCGGCGCCCATGTGCCCGAGGCCGACCACGCCAACGAGGCCGGCGGACGGGTTCGCCATCGTATCTCGATCTGACAAAACTCCGGCCGCCAGACCCGCGGTCGCGGAATGTCGGACGGTGCTCGAATCTGACGGTATCATGGCGTTTCTCCTGATCTTCCTTCGCATGCGATCGGAGATGGCTCATCTCTCCCGGTGGCCAAACCCGCTCACTATAGCCAGAGCTCCGCGACCTCAAAAAATAGGCCGCCTTTGGCGGCCTGAGTCTTGGGGGGAAACGCCCGAGCGAGCGCACGCTGAGAAACCGCGAATGCCGACGCTCGGGATGTTTTCAATAAAGCACAGACTGCGTATCGTTGCTTTCATTTCAGCACCGCAATTGTATATTCGCACCCTGATTCTCGGGTCGGTTGCCCTTGGCGCGATCGCAAGATCCAATCCGTGTCTACGGCGAATGCCCTAATGCTCACGCTGCCTCGAGGCCGCGCTCCGCGGCCTGCCGTGCAGCTATGCGAGCGCCGTCGAGGGGTTTGTCCTTCCGTTGATCGCCGGCGCCCGAATGAGCGTACTGGACCCCTCGCGGCAAGTCCCGATTTGCGACCCGCCACTGATAAGGTGAGAGGCCGGCAAAACGTTTGAAAACAGTCGAAAAGTGCGCCTGTGATTGAAAGCCGATAGCCAGAGCGATATTCACTAGCGGCTCACTGGTCTCGAGCAGCATCTGCTGCGCGCGTTGGATCCTTTTGCGAAGCACGCACTCGTGAGGTCTGCAGCCCGTCGCTGCTCGAAATTGCGCGGCGAAGTACATTCTGCTCAGCCCCGCGACCTCAGCTAGAGTCGCGAGCGTGATCGGTTCGCAGATGTGTTGGTCGATATAGCTCAGGACCCGCTTTAGCCGCCATTTGGTCAAGCCGCCCGACGTCAATTTTCGCGACGCGTCGGAATGGACGCTCAATCGCTCGCCGAGCCAGCGCATGATCACCGCGAGATGATCGGCGTCGAACTCGCTGCCCGTCAGGTCGATCATGGTCTGCGAGTCGCGAACAAGATCCGCCGCGTCTGATTCCATAGAGATCGACAGAACAGCCGCGGCGCCAGACACTCTGACCCGGATCGCCGAACTCTGCGATGCGAGGCCCACGGCTATAGCCTGACGTCCGGGGCTGATTGTCTCGCCGTCGCCACCGCGACGCATGAGCGGCAGCCTACCGAGCGCCGCAGATGTCAGATGTCCAGTGGCAGGGACTCTGCTTCCATTCGCAGCAGGGACATGCGGCAAATCAATCGACATCATTCTGCGCTCCTATACATTCAGAAAGCCGGTCACGTACTGGACCGGAGGCTTCAAATTTGGACACTGCGTCGACGAGAGCTTTGCACACTCACGGCCGAGGTTGCTCGTCGATCAATTCGATCTGACCGTGAGAGATATCGATCTTGGAGCCGCGATTAAATTGGACTGTTGTCCCGCACAGTCTATCTTCGCTGAAAGGGACCTGGACGTTGGTATCGGTCGCCTACCCCGATCAGGCGGCGAGCCCTTCGGCCCATGAACTTTACCGACCTCGATCTAGGGAATGCTGAGTGATCGACCAGGCAATCGCCAAGGGGCGCGAGAAAATGACGATCACCATTGTCGTAGCCGCGACGCCTTCGTCGTTCCCGAACGCCAGCATATTCGTCCGGCGCGGATGAACGCCTCCTTCATTCGCGAGGCAAACACTGAGGATCTCGTCTAGCGTTAGAGGGAAAATTGATGCGTATGCCGGTAGCGTTGTAGACAGCATTCGTGACGGCGCGGATCGGAGATTGCTTTAATTCGTTCGAATTCGCCGGGACTTTGATCTTGCGCAGGTCCCTCGCGGGCTGCCGACAGCGGCGATTTGAAGGGCAGGAGGACGGGTGGGAGGCGACGCCGGCGGCAGT
This sequence comes from Roseiarcus sp., assembly GCA_049287975.1. Classification (GTDB taxonomy): domain Bacteria; phylum Pseudomonadota; class Alphaproteobacteria; order Rhizobiales; family Beijerinckiaceae; genus Roseiarcus. The sequence goes on along the minus strand of JBAQGU010000887.1, from coordinate 2,148 downwards.
GAAGCTGCTTTCTCGTCGATGGCCTCCGATCGGGAGTCGGGTATCGACGCCGCCATTCGACCAAGGTCGTAGCTCGGCTCTCCTTTGGTCGAGCGGCGCCAACGCGAGCACAATTGATTCTATTCGTCTCCCGTTGTTACCGTTCGATCCCAGTATGGGCTATGAGGGGACGATTCGATGTCCTGATGGCGCAGGGGAAAAGGGCGGCGACGTGGCTTGCCACGATCGACGGGAGGCAGGGACGCGCTCGCATCCTGAGCGAGGCTGCGCCTATCCACGGACGAAAGCGCTCGGTCGACGAAGAGCGGTTCAACTTGGAAATGGCGCCGCCCGAAGAGGCAACAAGGCAACGGCGCCGGTCGCCAGCTGGCGCGAACAGATTGGTATCTGTTCGTCGAGACGGCGATGATAGTCCATTGGCGGCCTGACGACGAAAAACATGCAAGCAACAATTCACTCAGCGGCCCGGTCAGGATAGCAGACTGGATGGCGCGCCGCCCCCCAACAGACAGGAGACCCTCGACCAATAGCTACTGGCGTCGCTTGCGCGCGGATGGTAGTTCACGTCGCCAGCAATCGAATGGTTGCGCCACCGGCTCTATACCCTCGCATGAGCAAGGACGCCCGCATTGTCACAGACGCCAATAATTGCAATCGTGGACGACGACGGCTCGGTTCGCGAAGCGATGCGGGGACTGCTCAGGGCGGTCGGATACGTGACCGAAGAATTTCCGTCGGCCGAAGAATTCCTGCAATCCAAGAGGCTGAACGATGTGGCTTGCCTGATTACGGACCTGCAGTTGGGAGGGATGTCGGGGCTCGAGCTTCAAAAGCACCTGACAGGATTGGGCTCGCGCATCCCCATCATAGTCATCTCGGCTTTTTCCGACGAACGTGAACGGGCGCTGATCGGGGGAGCGATTGACTTTCTCGGAAAGCCGGTCATGAAAGAAGATCTACTCAGGTGCATTCGCGTGGCGCTCGAGCGCTGACGCGAAGGCTGGCGCCTAGTCGAGCGGGCCGTTCGCCGTAAGGAATCCGTTGCTCATCGCTCGCATCGAACTCCCAAAAACCGAGCTCCCGACCTCTACGCATGTATAATGCCCTCACCTTATCGTCTGAATAACTTCGACATACGAAGAATGGAGAAGGGTTGGCGGCCGTGTTCTAATTGTGGCGTGTCGTCAACCGTCGAGCGATCGACCAGAAACATGGTCCGCAGCTCATCTGAACGATCCTTCGGGTTTCGCTCCGCTACAATTCCCGAGGAACATCATGTCGAAGCCCTCTATGAGCCACGCGGCGGCGGAATAGACGAACTTTCGGTTTGCCGCCGCCGATTCCGTTCCCTGAAAACCGCCTCGAGCAGATAGTACTAATCTTTTGGGAGTCATCCGTGACAAAGATCATCGCTGGTATAAAGGTGCCCGATAGCAAGCTGGCCAAGGAGGTGGAGCAATTGGTGCGCGACACCGAAACCGACCTGCTGTTTCATCACTCCAATCGGGTGTTCCTGTTCGGGGCGCTGACCGGCCAGCGCAAGGGGCTCCAGGTCGATCCCGAATTGCTCTATGTCGGCGCCATGTTTCACGACATGGGCCTTCAGCCGCCCTACGCCAGCCAAGACGAGCGTTTCGAAGTGGACGGCGCCAATGCGGCCGCCAGCTTCCTTCGCGGACATAGGATCGGCGAGCGAGATATCGAGGACGTCTGGGACGCGATCGCTCTCCACACGACGCCGGGCATTCCCAAGCACAAGCGGCCCGTTGTCGCGCTCGTCACGGCGGGCGTCGAAATGGACGTTCTCGGTATGGAATATGACGCCTTCACGGCCGAACAGCGGGAAGAAGTTTGCGCTTGTCATCCACGGGGACACGGTTTCAAGAACGGCATTATCGACGCCTTCGCACGGGGAACGATCCAGAAGCCGGAAACTACCTTCGGTAACGTCAAGGCCGACGTGCTCGAGTTACGGGACCCGAAATACAAACGCGTCAATTTCTGCGAAGTCATCTTGAACTCGAAATGGAACGAATAGTCGCTTTGCAGGACTAGTCGTCCGCGTCATTGAAAATGAGGGCTTTCCCATGTGTCATTCCCGCGAAAGCGGGAATCCAGCGCCGCCGCCAGCGCGGCCAAGTCTAGATC
>JBAQGU010000886.1:0-6504 GCA_049287975.1 Roseiarcus sp. | reverse complement strand
CGCGAGGTTGAGCGACGCCCGCGCCGCATTGATATTCTGGCCGAGAACCACCAGCTCCTGCTCTTGCGCGCGCATGTCGAGGTAAGCGCGCGCGACATCAGCGGCGACCGTCACATAAATCCAGTCGCGCGCGTCCTTCAGCGCTTCGGCCTGGTCGGTCGCCGCCTCCACCTGACGTTTCACCCTGCCGAAGAGATCGAGATCCCAACCGGCGGCGAAACCTCCCGCCTCGCCGATAAGATTCAAATTCTTGGCGTTTTCGGCGGAACGGAACGCCGGCGATGCGCGCCCTCTGGTCTCGTCCGAACCCGTGCCACTGCCGGCTCCGGCCGAAATCGTCGCCTGCGGCAACGCGGCGCCGGCGATGGTGATGATCTGCTCTCGCGCCGCCTGGATGCGGGCAAGCGCGATCGCGAGATCGAAATTGGAACTGAGCGCCCGGTCGACGAGAGAGTCGAGCTCCTTGTCGCGCAGGGAGCGCCACCATTGCCTGAGATCGACCTCGGTCCGCCGCGAAGCATGGCTCGATCCCGCGGCAGCCTCGGCGACAAACGCGGCCGGCGTGCGCACGTCGGGCTTGAAATAGTCCGGCCCCATCGCGCAACCCGACAACGCGACGCTCGCCGCCAACGCCGCGCACGAACTCGACAACTTCATGCAGTAAATCCACGCCCCTGAAGGCCCGACTATGGCGCTTATTTTGTCAAGGCGGAAGTGGCGGCGACGACGTTTGGGGTTCCTTTCGCCCTGACCTTGGCGCCCGCGACGATCTGGCTCGAGAGATTGAGCGCGACGCGATCGCCGGGTTGCAGCCCCGAACCCAACAAAACCACGTTGCCATTGTCGCTGGCGATCGTGACATCCCTGAACGCCACTGCGCCGTTTTCGTCGACCACGGCGACTTGCGGGCCGGTCGATCGGAACAACAGGGCGCTCGCGGGCACTTGGAAAGCGGGCGCCCCTTTGAACTTGAATGTAGCCTGTACGTACATGCCGGGCACCAGCGCCCGATCGGCGTTCGGGAGATCGACTTCAATGCGCATCGTGCGGGAGGCCGGATCGATCTCCTTCGCGGTGCGGGTCACCTGACCCGCGAGCCGCAGGGTGGGATCGTCGCTGTTCGTGACCTCCACGTTCGCGCCGTTGGCGATGATTTGCGCGGCGACGCTCTGCGGCACATGGACGAAAATTCGGATCGGATTGTCGCTCGACAGCCGGTACAACGAGGAAGTGTTCGCGGTGCTCCCGGCGGTCACGAGATCGCCTCTGTTGATATTGCGGTGGACGATCGTCCCCGCGAACGGCGCCTTGACGTCCTTGAACTGGGTCAGCGCGGTGAGCCGATCGACCTCGGCTTGCTGCAGCGCGACCTGCGCGCGCGACTCGTTGAGGTTGGCGATCGCTTCCGCCTTGCCGGCGGATTTGGCTTCGCGCTCTTGATCGGAAACGACGCCCTTGGGCGATTCGCGCCAGCGCCGCTCGGTCGTTTCGGCGAAATCCGCTTGCGCCTGCTTCACCGCGACTTCTGCAACGGCCGCGTTCAGCTTGGCTTTCGCCGCGTTGAATTCGGCGTCGAGTTCGGGCGTCTCGATCGCGGCGAGCGACTGTCCAGCCTTCACATAATCGCCGATATCGACGAGCCATGTGGCGACATAGCCGTTGACCCGGGCGTAGATCGTCGTTTGGTCCCACGCCGCGGTTTCGCCGGGAAGCGTGAGGGATTGGCTGGCATCGGTGGGTTCCGCCGCTATCACGTTGACGGTCGGCGCTTCGGCGGCGGTCTCGCTCGTCAGCGAGGCGAGCTGAATGTCGGCTTCCGACTTCTGAAACCGAACCAGGAAGAAGCCCACGCCGAGAGCGGCGACGAGCACCATCGCCATGCGCAGGATGCGCCTTCCGGTTCCAGCCCCAACCCGCCGTACTACGGCGAGCTCCGCCGCAACCGTGTCATCCGGCTCGGCGTAGGGATCCAGAATTTCGTTCTCAGGCTTCATATCATCGCCTTTGGTCCCGTGGGGAAGCTATTGCGCCGGCGCGACGGCCGCCTGAGCGACGGCGAAATGCGAAGCGGGCTGCCGGTTGGATCGCAACAAACGGTAGACCACGGGAACGAATATCAACGTGGCGACGGTCGCGAACATCAGGCCGCCAATAACCGCGCGCGCCAGGGGCGCGTTCTGCTCGCCGCCTTCGCCGACGCCCAGGGCCATCGGGATCATGCCCAGGATCATCGCGCCCGCGGTCATCATGACGGGACGCAGTCGCGTATAGCCGGCCATGATCGCGGCGGTCGTCTTGTCGTCGCCTTCCTCCATACGCTGATTGGCGAAAGTCACGACCAGAATACTGTTCGCCGAAGTCAGGCCGATGCACATGAGCGATCCCATCAGGGCGGGAACGCTGAGATGGGTTTGGGTCAGGAACAACATCCACATCACCCCGCCCAGCGTAAACGGAACGGCCGCCAGAACGATCAGCGGATCGACCCAGCTCTGAAAATTGATAACCAGAATAAGATAAACCAAAACCACCGCGAGCGCCATTCCGGAAAATAAACCGTAAAATCCCTCCCGCATGGTTTCGACTTGGCCGCTCAGCGTCACCGTCGTTGCGACAGGCGCCGCGGCCCGATCTGTCGCGAGCACTTTGTCGATGGCGGCGGCGGCGGAAGCGAGGTCGCGGCCCTGCACGTCGGCGTTGACGTCGAACACCGGGCGAATGTTGAGCTGCGAAATCGCCAGCGGCACATTCACGCGCCCGAATTTGGCGATGTTCTCGAGCAGCGACCGCCGCTTGCCCGGGCCGCCCGCCGTGACCGGCAGCGAGCCCATGTCCCCGACCGTGCTCACGCGATAGGTCGGGACCTGAACCACCAGCGGATAGCTGACGTTGTTCCGGGGATCGACCCAGAAATTCGGCGCCGTCTGCGCGCTGGAGTTCGCGCTAACCAGGACGTTCTTGGCGACCTCGTCCTGGCTCAGTCCGAGTTGATCGGCGAGCGTGCGATCGACTTCGATCGAAAGGGCGGGCGCGTCCGGAACCTGGAAGACATGGGAATCCACCACACCTGGGACCGATTTCAAGTCCGCGGCGATTTTCTGCGCCAGCGCGAAGGTCTTGTTGCCGTCGGGTCCGGCGACCCTGACGTCGATCGGCGCCGGCTGGCCAAAATTCAGCACCTGGTTGACAATATCGGCGGGCTGAAAAAAGAACTGCAATTCGGGAAAGCGCTTCGGCAATTCGCGGCGGAGAGCGGCGACGAACGTCGGCGTCGGCCGATGCTTTTCCTTCAGCGAAATCAGAATCTCCCCGTCCATCGGACCGACGGTCGCCGAATCACTCAACGCGATGTTGATGCCGCTGTAGGGCAAGCCGATGTTATCGAGCACGACCGCAATCTGGTCCGAGCCGACGATCTCTCTTATGGCGCTCTCGACCTCCGCGAAATACTGCTGGGTCTGCTCCAGTCGCGTGGCCGGTGGCGCGCGGACGTGAAGCCGCATCTGACCCGCATCGACCGAAGGGAAAAAGTCTTCGCCGATCTGCGGGAACAGCGTCAGCGAACAGCCCAGCACTATGACGAAGAAGGCCCCGGTAACGGCGGGATTCGAAACGCAGTAGGCGAGGTTGTTGCGGTAGCCCTCGCGGAAATTGTGGAAGCGCTTTTCAAAGCCACGATGGAACGCGCTGAAGATATTGAAGCGCGAGCGCGGTGCGGCGGTCGCGCCGTGCGTGCCCGCGTCCCGAGCCTCGACCGTCGAGCGCATCAGATTGGCGAAGAGCACAGGCACCAGCGTGAACGAGAGAACCAGGCTTGCGATCAGGGAGACGCAAACCGAAAGCGATAGAGGCGAGAACAGGTATTTCGCCGTGCCCTGCAAGAGAAAGACGGGTACGAAGACTATGCAGATGGCGATCGTCGACAACACGGTCGGAACCGCCACCTCGCCACAGCCGACCACGATCGCCTGCGTCAACCCGTCGCCCTCATGCAGATGTCGCTCGATGTTTTCGATCACCACCGTTCCGTTGTCGACGAGAATTCCAACAGCGAGCGCGAAGCCGCCGAGAGTCATCGTGTTCAACGTCTGGCCGCCTTCGTACATGATCAGTACGGCGGTGATGATCGCGAGCGGAATCGTTGCCAAGATGATGAGCGTCAGCCGCCAGTTGCCGAGGAACAGCAGGATCATCATCGCGGTCAGGCCCGCCGCCATCGCCCCGCCCATCAGAACGCTGTTCAGTGACGCCTTGACGAACACCGACTGATCGAAGATCGCCTTGATGTCGACGCCCGGCGGCATCAGCTTGCGAATGTCGGGCAGAGCTTCGCGGACGCCGTCGACGACTGCCAGCGTCGAGACGCCACCAGTCTTTCTGACCGAGATCAGCGCGCCGGGACGGCCATCGACGCTGACGGAATTGGTCTGAATCTGGTAACCGTCGTGGACATGGGCGATGTCGCGGATGAAGATCGTCTGCCCCGCGACCTCTTTGACCGGGAAGGCGCTGATCGCCGCGATGGCGTTCGGGCTGCTGTTCATCGCCAACGAATAATCCTTGGCCCCGATCTTCACGTCGCCCGAGGGAAGAATGACGTTCTGGCGTTGCAGCGCGGCGGCGACGTCTGCTGGCGTGAGGCTGCGCGCGGCCAGCGCGTCCGAATCGAGATCGACCATGATCACCCTCGGCTTGCCGCCGTAGGGATAGGCAACCTCGGCGCCGTGGACGACCGCCAGATCCGGGCGAATGATGTTCTGGCCGAGGTCGTTGAGCTTGGTGTCGGGCAGGGTGTCGCTCGACAGGCTGAGCTGAATGATAGGCACGTCGGTCGCGCCGTAGCGCAGCACCAACGGTGGGGTGATGTTGGGCGGCATGTATTTGAGGACGACGAGCGCGCTGCTCGCCAGTTGCGAAATCGCCCGCGTGACGTCGGCGCCTTCGTGCAGGTAGACTTTCTCCACCCCGACGCCCGCGTAGCTCGTCGCCTCGATGCGGGCGATGTCGTCCACCAGCGACGCGAGCTGGCGCTCGTGCAGCGTCAGAATGCGGTTCTGGATGTCCTGCGGGCTCATTCCGGCGTAGGTCCAGACGACGCTGACGACGGGAATGTCGATTTCGGGGAAGATGTCGATCGGCATCCGCAGAGCAGCGCCAATCCCCATGATGCAGATCAGCATCAAGGAAGCGATGATCGTATAGGGCCGCTTCAGCGCGAACTGGGCTAACGACATGGGGTCATTCGGATCTTTGTCCGCGAAAGCTCGTCGCAAAGGCCGACTCGCCTAAATTACCATTATCGTGGTCTCGTTCGGTACTTCCCGGCGAGCCGCTTTCTCGACCGTCGAACAGACGGGTCCGGCGACGCGTCCCGCACTCGCCGAACGCGCCCGGTGTGGGCGTCTCCTCTCTGCTTCGGGCGCATTGATCTATGGGCCGTCGTGGCAATCGCACGCCACCGCCAGCGGCTCAATTAAGAAATATTTTATGATCCCGCGCGATGCGACGCTGCGCCCGAAAATGGGAAATCCGACGAGGGCGCCCAGACCTGCCTAAAGCTGGGTTTGGCTCACCTCGAGGGGGCGCTGCCAAGGCGCCGCGCGGGACAATTCGAACCGCGCTCCCGGACTATTGTCGACGACTCGCAGGTCGAGGCCGTGAAGATGCGCGATCGCGGTCGCGATGCTGAGGCCGACCCCGCTTCCCCGCGAGGGGTTCGCCCGGTCCGCCCGGAAATACCGATCGAAGATCCGCTCGCGCTCCTCCAACGCGACACCCGCGCCATTGTCGCAGACGCGTATGATCGGCCGGCCGGATTCCGTGCCGGCCATGACGCGGATGGCGCCGCCCTCGGGCGTGTATTTTATCGCGTTGTCGATCAGATTCGACAGCGCCTCGCGCATGAGGTCGCCGTCGCCTTCGATCAGCACGGGCGCCTCGGTCTCGAGAACCATGGAAATCGACTTGGCCCGCCCCAGCGGCTCATAGAATTCGAACAGGTCGGCGCAAATTCCGGAAAGGTCGATCTGCCCGAATCGCTGTGAGCTGGGACGGTTCTCGATTTCGCCGACGCGAAGCAGCGCCGCGATGGCGGCGATGGCCTTGTCGAGTTGCTCGAGGGCCTCGGCGGCAGCGGCGCGTAGCGCCGCTTCGTCCTGCGCCGCAAGGCCGCGCTCGAGCTTGACCCGCACGACCGACAGCGGCGTGCGCAGATCATGCGCGATATTCTCGCCCACGTTCCTGACCTGCGCCATCAGCCGGACGATTTCGTCGAGCATGACGTTCACGTCGCGCGAAAGCTGGTCGATCTCGTCGGCGCGCTTGCGCAACGGCAGCCGCAACTGCAATCCGCCCTCCATGATGCGCGCGATCGTTTCGTGCAGCGCGGCGAGTCTTCGCGTCATCCGTCGCGCCAGCAACATTCCGATCGCCAGCGCCAAAACGAATGTGGGCAGAAGCGCCGTCGCCAGGGCGGCGATCACGGCGCCGCGCAGGGCGTAGGCG
>JBAQGU010000885.1:0-5770 GCA_049287975.1 Roseiarcus sp. | reverse complement strand
CGTTACCGAAGTTTATGACGAGCAGTCGATCCTCGCCCGCAGAATCGTGGAAGCGAATCAAAAACGCCTGGTCCGAAAGTGTGGCCGTACCCAGACCTCCCCTCCCCTCCTCGCTGAGAAGGCGGTCGCTCCTCTTCAAGCCTACGAGGTCACGATGAAGCCGAAGCACGTGGACGTTGCGGTCGCGCTCCGACCAGTCGAGCACGCAGCGCTCGAATGTCGCGGGATCGTGGGGAGCCGGAAGATCGACCGAACGCAGGCTCGGAAATTGAGACAGAAATTTGCGCCTTCCCTCGGCCACGGGGCCGGCAAGATCCTTACCCAGATCTGTAAAGAACAGAAACGGCGTTGCGGATGCGAATTCTTCCCCTTGAAAAAGCATTGGGACGCCCGGCGACAACAGCAAGAGAGCGGTCGCCGCCCTCAGGTTTCCGGGTTCCGTCAGGATGACGAGCCGTTGGCCGGCGCCGGAGTTGGCAATCTGATCATGGTTCTCGAGAAAATTGACGCGCTGGAGCGCGTCGATGTCCAGCGAAGGGCGTCCCCGGCGGTTGCTCTGCCATGTCGAGCGTTGGCCCTGATATAGGAAGCCATACTTGACGGCGGCTGCGAGCTCCCGCGACGAACCCTCGTAATCCGAATAGTAGGCTTCGTTGCGCCCTGTCAACGCGACATGGCTGGCGTGATGGAAGTCGTCGTTCCAGATGGCGTCGAGGCCGAACCCGCCTTTCGCGCGCGGACGGACGAGTTTGGAATCCTGCGGCTCGTTCTCAGCGACGATTACGATATCCCGTTCGCGCGCGGCGGTTCGGGCGCATCGGGTCAGCTCCGCGAGGATGTGCTCATCGGAGGCGTCGAAGATCTGCTGCGTCGCGTCGAGACGCAGCCCGTCGAAGTGGAATTCGCGAATCCAGTAACAAGCATTCTCGCGAACATATTCCCGGACCGGCGCGCAACCGGGTCCGTCGAAGTTCAGCGCCCGTCCCCATTCGTTCGGATATTTGTCCGTCGTATAGGAATCGGAAAAATAGGGGAGATAGTCTCCCTCCGGACCGAAGTGATTGTAGACGGCATCGAGGATGACGCCGATTCCGAGAGAGTGAGCGCGATCTATGAACCGGCGGAGATCGTCGGGACGCCCGTAAAGCTGCGTCGGCGCGAACCAGCATACGCCGTCGTAACCCCAGCCCCGCGTTCCGGCGAAGGCCGCGACAGGCATCATCTCGATCAGAGACACGCCAGTGTCCGCCAGAAGAGGCAGTCTTTCGCTCGCCGCCTGCCATGTGCCTTCGGAAGTGAAAGTTCCGACGTGCATTTCGTAAATCAGCTGACCCTTCCGGCGCGGCCCCTTCCAGTCCTGATCTGTCCATGTGAATTCGGATGCATCGACGACTTCGCTCAGGCCGTGCGGGCCGTCGGGTTGAAAGCGCGAACCGGGATCCGGCAGCAGCTCTTCCCTGCCGTCGATTTTGAATCCGTATCTGTCGCCGGTCTTCAGATCCGCACAAAAGCCGGAAAACCAACCGTCGCTTTCGGCGCCGAGTGAAAACGACAGGGCGCCAGACCGAACGGCGAGTTCGCGAGCCTTCGGCGCCCACACGCGAAAATGAACGCCTCCGCCACTCTGGGCTTCGGCGCCCATGGCCATATTTCGTTTTGGCGATGGTCGTGTCATGTGAGGTCCCCGTTCCCGAAACTCGATTTCCGCGGTTTCGTTCCGATCCCGGCTCGATGCCAAATACGAGAGCAGGCGGTGAGGGATCGAGCAGCCGGATTTGCTGGAGGGGCGAAGCGCGCGGCCGCGTAGTCACGCGCCGGCATAACCGCGAGCTGTTCGCGAGGCGGGGTTGATTGAATGCTGGGCATTCCCCTCCCCGCCTCTTGCAGGGAGGGGTCAGGGGTGGGGCGCCGCGGGGTGCAAACTCAAAGCGTCGCTCCGCCCCCACGAAGAGCCCCACCCCGGGCCCCTGACCCGCAAGAGTGTAAGAACGGGGAGGGGAGAAGCGCGCGTCGAGAGCCGGTGAGGAACATCACGGCCGCTCGCCGCGTGCGAGCTGCCCCTCGACGAGCGCGACGACGGGAAGGAGATCGGCCACGGAATCGATGACATGATGCGCGCCCGCGGCGTAAAGCGCGTTCCGCGCCCGCGCGCGGCGACGCAGGAAATCATCCGGCGCCAAAGCCTTCGTATCGGCGAGCGAAAGCCCGAATGCATTGCCGCTGACCGCGACGCCGATGCTCCAGGCTCCCGCGTTGACGCCCTCGGCGACGCCGACCGTCGTGTCGTCGATCTTGATCGCGCTCCACGCCGGCCAGACGCCGAGATCGAGGAGGCCCTTGTAGAACATCAGTGGACTGGGCCGGCCTTCCAACGTGTCGCCGGTGCAGACCAGGCTGTCGGGCGCAAAACCCTGCTCGGCCGCCCGCGGCGTGATCTTCGCCATGATCTCGCGGGTGTACCCGGTGGAAGAACCGATCTTGACGCCCTGCGCGCGCAACTCCTTCACGACCTCGGCGACGCCCGGGACGATTTCGGCATAGGCGGCGGCGACGGCGACGTTCTTCGGCACGAAGATCTCGTAGAGCGCGTCGATGTCGGCCTCGGACGGGGCGCGGCCGTGCCGGCGCTTCCAGGCTTCCGCGATGCGAGGCAGCGCGGTCAGGGCAACGATATGCGGCCGCTTGGCCATTCCCATCGGACCGCGCGCCTCGTCGATCGATATCTCGACGCCGAACTCGGCGAAGGTCTCGACGAAGGCGCCCATCGGCGCCAGCGAGCCATAGTCGACCACTGTGCCGGCCCAGTCGAAGATCACCGCTTTCACGTGTTTCATTTCGAGCTCCCTATGCCGGTCCGAAGAGGTCGGCGACGACTTCCTCGGCGATCGCGAACGACGTGCTGGCGCCCGTGCCGCTGGTGATCAGTACGATCCGCAGCGCGTCCGAAGGCTTGTCCACCAGCATCAGGCGGTCTTTCGCCGAGGCGTAAGTTCCGGTCCAGCGCTCCGTAATTCCTGGCGCCGGACCGGCGAAGACGTGGGCGTATTCGTCGAGGATCAGGTCGTCGACATGGGTAGGCGCGAACGGATCGGGGGTCGCGGCATAGTGGTGGGAGTCGCCGACGACGAGCGAATTGCCGGCTCCGCGCACGACGATCAGATGCACGCCGTTGGCGATGTGATCGCCCTGCTCGGCCTGAAGGCGTTTTTCCAGCGCGGCCGCGGCGGGCAATTCGGAATAGCCGAGATAGCGGATCATGCCGAGGTCGGACATGACGGCGGGCAGCTTCTCGTCGAAGCGATCCGGCTCGAGACGCATCATGTGCAACTTGCAGCGCGTCAGGCCATACGCCGCGATCCGATCGGGATAAAGGTTGAGGAAATCGTCGCCGGGGCAGACGATGATCGTCTCCGCTTCGAGGGTTCCCCGGCTCGTCTCCAGCCGCGGCGGCGCCGCGACGCGCGCGATCGTCTCGCGCCAGAACGTTACACCGAAACGCTCAGTGAGATAAGCCGCCAGGCGCGGGATCGCCTCGCGCGACTCCACCCGTATCTCGTGGGGGCTGAACAGCGCGCCCGCGAACGCCTGCGTGCGCAGGCCCCGTCCATAGGCCTCGATCTCGCCGGGCTCCACGAGTTCGCATTCCGCGCCCATTTCGGTGGCGAGGAATTGCTCCAGCACGCCGCGCGCCTCGGGCCGCCGCGCGATCGTAAGCAGTCCGCGTTGCAGCACCGGAATTCCTGCCGCGCTTGCAATTTCGACCCAGACATCGCGTGAGCGCCGCGCGCGCCGCCAGCAATCGCCGTTCTGCTGGCCGGTGACCGTGATGAAGCCGAAATTGCGCACCGAAGCGCCATTGGCCTGCGCGTCGCGATCGGCGACGACGACCCGCTTGCCCCGACGCGCGGCGGCCAGCGCATGCGCCAGCCCGCAAATGCCGGCGCCGACGATTGCGACGTCAAAGGCGCCTGCTGGAATTGACATCGTGGACGAGCCTGCCGTTTCCGACTGCGGAGGGCTATCTTTTGGGCGCGGGCGGGACCATGGGTCAAGGGGCGAATTGCCCGGCGCCGGGGATCGCTACCGCATTTTTCGACCACACAGTGTCACGTCGTCATTGCGAGTTTCGCACCGGCATTCGGCCGACCCTGATGGGAAACGGGCGCCCCACCGTCATGGCCGGACTTGGTCAGACTTGGTCCGGCGATCCACGTCGTCCAACCGCCACGCGCGAATTTGGATGAGATTGACGGGCGGCGCCGCCTCCTCCGTGCCGCCGTCCGGGCATTCGAAAAAATCAAGGTGGTGGTTTGAAAAGTCGACAGGAGAGGTATTGTCATCGCATGGACCGGTAGTCTTGGAGCTTTGCTCGCGGAGACGAGTGGCTGGAACATGCTGAGCACTGGCGCCGCGGCGGCCGTCTTTCATTGCGCGCCAAACCGCTACCGCGGCGCTGACGAATCAAGTATTTGAGTTACACGTAGGGAGGCTAACTCGTTTGACCAGCGAATCCATCGTCAAGCCGGAAGCATCGCCGCCGAGGAAATCGCGCTGGGGCCTGTTCGCGAACACGGCCTTCACCGTCATTCTCATCGCCAGCGCGGTGTCGACCATCGGGGACGCGATGTTCGACACAGCTTCGAGCTGGCTCATGACTAGTCTCAATCCCGATCCGTTGATGGTGTCGGCGGTGCAGATCGCCATAACTCTACCGATGTTCCTGCTGACGTTGCCCGCCGGCGCGATTGCCGACATCTTCGACCCCCGCAAATTGTTGATTAGCGTCCAGGCGTTCGTCGCGATTGTCGCCTTCGCGTTCGCGGCGACGATCTGGTTGAATTGGCATAGTCCTGGCCTGCTTTTGACCGCCACGTTCCTGCTCGGAGTCGGCGGAGCTCTGTCCGCGCCGGCCTGGCAGCTCATCGCACCGATACTCGTGCCGAGGCGGGAACTCGACAACGCAATCGCCGTCAACAACGCCAGCTACAACGTGGGGCGCGCGGTCGGCCCGGCGCTCGGGGGGCTGTCGATCGCGGCCTTCGGCGTGGATTTTCCGTTCTGGATCAATGCTCTGAGCTTCTTGGCGATTGTGGTGGCGCTTGTCTGGTGGCGGCCGCCGCCCAGGGAGGCCGAGCAGCTTCCCGCCGAACGCTTGATGAACGCTGTTCGCTCAGGGCTGCGTTACGCCGTCAACAATCGTGACATTGATTCCACGCTGATACGCACAATCGCATTCTTCCTATTTGCGTGCTCATATAGCGCTCTTCTTCCCTTGATAGCGCGCGGCCAGATGCACAACGGACCGCAGGTATATGGCGTCTTGCTGGGCGTGATCGGGGTTGGATCGATCGCCGCATCGTTTTGTCTCGGCAAACTGAAGGAACGTCTTGGCCCGGACAGCATCGCGGCCGTCGGCACCGTCGGCACGATCCTGGCGATTATATTGTTTGCCGTCGCTCGAGGGCCTTTCGTCGCAGTCGCGGCGAGCTTCATCGCCGGAGCATCGTCGATCTTAGTCATGACGACACTGTTCATGTCTGCGCAAGTGGCGCTTCCCGAATGGGTTCGCGGGCGTGGTCTGGCCATTTTTCTGACCGTCTACTTCGGCGCCGTGACTCTCGGCAGCGCGGTTTGGGGCAAGGTTGCGAGCCTCGAAGGGGTTCCGACGGCGCTTTATATTTCCGCGGCGGGCGCGTTGCTGGCGATGGTTTCGACTTGGAGCTGGAAACTTCAGACCGGCGCGGCGCGCGATCTGACCCCGGCCCTGCAT
>JBAQGU010000884.1:0-1606 GCA_049287975.1 Roseiarcus sp. | reverse complement strand
GCCCGACCCCGCCGATCCGACCTTTCAATATCTGACCGGCCAGCTGAACCCGCGACAGCCGGCTTTGCTCGCGGAGCTGCAACGGCGGAGCGTCGAGGCGGTGAACGCGCTTCGGCCCGCTCTGGATCTTCCCTACGGCGCCCATCCACGGCAGCGCTTCGACTTCTTCAAAACGTCGTGGACCGAGGCGACCTTCGCCTATTTTCATGCCGGCTATTGGCAAGCCCGCGACAAATCCCAGTTCCGTTTCATCGCCCCGGCGCTCGCCGAGGCCGGCTTCAACGTGGCGCTCGTCAACTATCCGCTATCCCCCGACGCGACGCTGGAAGCGCTGACCGAGGCGGTTCGCGCCTTCGTGCCGGTGGTTCGCGGCCTCGAGGGCGTCGTCGGGCTTCCGCTGATCGCCGCCGGCCATTCCGCGGGCGCGCATCTGGCCGTCGAGCTCGCCCTGACCGACTGGCCGGCGCGCGGCGTTCCCGCCAACGCGATATCAGGCGTCGCGGCGTTCAGCGGTATCTACAATCTAGAGCCGCTGATTGTGACCCCCCTAAACGACAATTTGCGGCTCGACGTCCCCGCCGCGCGGGCGGCGTCGCCGATTCACCGCGTGCGCGGCGGATTGCCCCGAGCGCTGTTTGCTGTGGGAGGGTTGGAGACGTCGGCGTTCCGAGCCCAGAACGCAAAGATGTGCGCCGCTTGGGAGAGTTACGGCAATTCCGGCTCGAGGCTCGTTGTCGACGGCGCCGACCACTTCAGTTTGCTGGGCGGTCTGACCGAGCGCGGCGAGCCGCTGTTCGACGCGGTCACAGCGCTCGGCCGAAATTCCGGACGTTGACGCGACGGGCCTTCGTCTCGCGAGCGGAACAGGAAAGGGCGCGGCCGATGAGGTCAAAACATGAGGCGCTCGCCGCGTACGAAAAATTCGCCTTCACGGACGGCCGCTGGACGCGAGACGTCTATCGGCGGGGCTCGGGGCCCGCGGTGATCGTCATCCGTGAGATTCCCGGGTTGCATCCGCTAGTGATCCGCTTCGCCGATCGGGTGGCGGCGGCGGGCATCACGGTTCATCTGCCGGTTCTGTTCGGCGAACCCGGGCGTTCCCCGTCGCCGGGCTATGTCTTCGCCTCGATGGTCGGAGCGCTCTGCGTTCGCCGCGAGTTCAATGCTTGGTCGCCGGGAAAATCCAGTCCGATCGTCGATTGGCTGCGCGCGCTCGCGCGCAAGGCGCACGCGGGCTGCGGCGGCAAGGGCGTCGGCGCCGTAGGCATGTGCTTCACCGGCGGTTTCGCGCTGGCGATGATGACCGAGCCGGCGGTCGTCGCCCCCGTCCTGTCGCAACCGTCCCTGCCGGTGGCGGTTGGATCGAGCAAGCGGGCAGCCGACATCGACGCCTCGCCGGAGGAAATCGCCTGCGTCAAGCGTCGCTTCGCCGTGGAGGGCCTCTCGATGATCGCCCTGCGCTTCCGGAGCGACAAGTCCGTGCCTGACGCGAGATTCGCAACCTTGAGACGCGAATTCGGCGCTTCGTTCGAAGCGATCGAACTGGAGGACAAGGACGCGCTGAAGGGCGATCGTCCGCCCCACTCGGTGCTGACATTCCACATGA
>JBAQGU010000883.1:0-4291 GCA_049287975.1 Roseiarcus sp. | reverse complement strand
GAATTACGGATATTTCTTCCCAAAAACCGGATTGTCTGTTAGGTTCAAAATTCTCTCGATCTGGGTCGCTGCTCCGCGATGAAACGCGCCATCTACTGAACTATATCGTCAAATCTGGCAATGGCGGCAAAAAGGGGGCGGCCCGAAGCGAAAAATTTGGAAGGCATCAAAGGACGTTTGGAAACGTTAGAGGGGCAAAAGTCTGGGCGCTTCTGTAGGCGCGGGCGCTGACCGCGCTTCTCTGCGCCGCCGCGACCGCGGAAAACCAGGCGCTTCGCGCCGGACGCGGTAAGCGCCCGCGTCTACAAATCGGGCTTCGCCCGGACTTTTGCCCCTCTTACTTTTTGTCCTTGTAACCCGTTGAAATCCCACAAAACGGCCAAAGGAATCTTTGGAAATCCTTGGACGAAAACAGCCTAGATTTGGAAAAGCTTGCCAAAAAGGCCCGCCATAATTCCGCCGCTTCCGTTAGCGGGGCGGCGCCGCTCGGAGCTCGGCGCGCCGCCGCCGACCGCGCCTACGCCTCGCCGAACACGCGGGCGAAAATCGTGTCGACGTGCTTGAAATGATAGCCGAGGTCGAACAGGGCTTCGATCTCGCGGTCGCTCAGGGCGCCCGGCACGTCCTTGTCCGCCTTCAGCAGGGTGAGGAAGTCGCCCTCGCCGCGCCAGACCGGCATGGCGTTGCGCTGCACCCAGGCGTAGGCGTCCTCGCGGGAGGCGCCTTTTTGGGTGAGCGCGAGCAGCACGCGCTGCGAATGGATCAGGCCGCCGAGGCGATCGAGGTTCTTGCGCATGTTCTCGGGATAGACGACGAGTTTGTCGACGACCCCGGCGAGCCGCGCGACGGCAAAATCCAGCGTGATCGTCGCATCGGGGGCGATCATGCGCTCGACCGAGGAATGCGAGATGTCGCGCTCATGCCAGAGCGCCACATTCTCCATCGCGGGCGTGACCGCGCTGCGCACCATGCGCGCGAGGCCGGTGAGATTCTCGGTCAGCACCGGATTGCGCTTGTGCGGCATCGCGGACGAGCCCTTCTGCCCTTCGGAAAAGTATTCCTCCGCCTCCAGCACCTCGGTGCGCTGCAAATGGCGGAACTCGGTGGCGAGCCGCTCGACCGACGAGGCGACGACCCCCAGCGTCGCAAAGAACGCGGCGTGCCGATCCCTGGGGATCACTTGCGTCGAGATCGGCTCGACGGTCAGGCCTAGCTTCGTCGCGACATGCGCCTCCACCCGCGGGTCGATGTTGGCGAAAGTGCCGACCGCGCCGGAGAGCGCGCATGTCGAGATTTCCGCGCGCGCCCCGACCAGGCGCTCCCTCGCTCTCTTGAATTCGGCGTAGGCGAGCGCGAGCTTCAGGCCGAACGTCGTCGGCTCCGCATGAATGCCGTGGCTGCGGCCGATCGTCGGCGTCAGCTTGTGTTCGAAGGCGCGCCGCTTCAGCGCGGCGAGCAGCGCGTCGACGTCCGCGATCAGAATGTCGCTCGCGCGCCGCAGCTGCACCGCCAGGCACGTGTCGAGCACGTCGGAGCTGGTCAGGCCCTGATGGACGAAGCGCGCGTCCGGGCCGATGAATTCGGCGAGATGGGTGAGGAACGCGATGACATCGTGTTTCGTCACCCGCTCGATCTCGTCGATCCGCTCGACGTCGAACGTGACCTCGCCGGCCTTCTCCCAGATCGCCCTCGCGGCCGACTTCGGAATCATGCCGATTTCCGCCATCGCGTCGCAAGCGTAGGCCTCGATCTCGAACCAGATTTTAAAGCGCGTCTGCGGCGCCCAGATCGCGACCATCTCGGGGCGGGAGTAGCGGGGGATCATGAAGCTGTCCGGTGTAGACGGAGATGGGGCCAACGCCGGTGTACAGCAGCGACGCGCTCAGATCGAGACCCCATTGCCAAGTCAGCGCCGCCCCGCGCAAAAGGGAAGACTTTCGAGGAGAACCCGCGCGTGCCATCGACAACAGACGTGATCGTCCTCGGCGCGGGCATCGTCGGCGTCTCCGCTGCGCTGCATCTGCAGGCGCGCGGGAGATCGGTCGTCATCGTCGACCGGCTAGGCGTGGTCGCGGGCGAGACGAGCCTCGGCAATTCGGGCGTCATCCAGACCGAGGCGGTCTTTCCCTACACGTTTCCGCGCGCGCCCGGCGAAATCCTGAAGGCCGCGCTCAATCGCGATCCGCGAGCGCATATCAGGTATTCCGCGCTGCCCTCGATCGCGCCGTTCCTGTGGCGCTATTTCCTCGCGTCCTCGCCGGCGCAGCGCCTCGCCGGCGCGCGGGCGATGCGGGGGCTGGTCGAGCTGTGTTTGAGCGAACATCAGACCTTCGCGCGCGAGGCGGGGTCCGGCCCATTGCTGCGCGAGGGCGGTTGGATCAAGGTATTCCGCACCCCGCGCGGCGAGGATGCCGCGCTCGCCGACGCCGAGGAGGGCCGGCCCTATGGCGTGACGTTCGACATGCTGAGCCGCGAAAAATTGCTGGCGCTGGAGCCGCATTTGAGCGAGCTTGCCCGCGGCGGGCTGCATTTCAAGCACCCGATGACCACATCGGACCCGCAAGCGCTCGCAAAATCGTACGCCGACTTCTTTATCGCGCGCGGCGGACGGTTGCTGAAGGGCGACGCGCGTACGCTCGCGGCCTCGGGCGCCGGCTGGGTCGCGACCACGGAGGACGGGCCGCTGCAGGCGCGCGACGCGGTCGTCGCGCTGGGGCCCTGGTCGGGCGAACTGATGGGTTCGCTAGGGCTTCGCCTCCCGTTCGGGGTCAAGCGCGGCTATCACATGCATTACGCGCCGCGCGGCAACGCCGGGCTGAACCGCCCTGTGCTCGACACCGAGAAGGGCTACCTCGTCACCCCGATGGCGCGCGGCCTCAGACTCACGACCGGCGCGGAATTCGCGCGGCGCGACGACCCGCCTTCGTCGGCTCATCTCGACCGGCTCGAGCCGTTCGGCCGCGAAATGTTCCCGCTCGCCGAGCGCCGCGACACCGAGCCTTGGCTTGGACGGCGGCCATGCCTGCCCGACATGCTGCCGGTCATCGGCCCCGCGCCGCGTCTGAAGGGGCTCTGGCTCGACTTCGGCCACCAACATTGGGGGCTCACGCTCGGTCCGGTCAGCGGCCGGCTGCTGGCGGAGATGATGGCGGGCGAGCGGACGTTGATGGACCCCGCCCCGTTCCGCGCCGAGCGCTTCGCTTGATCCCTTCCCCTGGAGACCCCTCATGGCCACCGTCAAACTGCTGAGCGACGACGAACTTTCGCCCGCGGCGCGAGCCGTCTTCGCGGACATTCGCGCGACGCGCGGAAGCGACTTCATCAACAACTTCTGGCGAGCCCTTGCGCATGATCCCGTCACGCTGAAGCGAACCTGGGACAGTCTCAAGGCCGTCATGGGGCCGGGCGTTCTCGATCCCAAGGTGAAGGAGATGCTCTATATCGCAGTCTCCATCGCTCACGCCTGCCCCTATTGCATCCACTCGCACACCGCAGCCGCGCGAGCGAAGGGCATGTCCGAAGCCGAATATGGCGAGCTGTTGGCGATCGTCGGGATGGCCGCTGAAACCAACCGTCTCGTCACGGCGCTCGGCGTGCCCGTCGACAGGGAATTCGAGGTCGGCTGATCCGTCAGCCGCGCCGGGCGCCGTATTTGTCCTTCCAGCTCGGCTTCGCCCCGGGAAACGGCAGCGCCGTCGCCTCGTAGACGCCGCGCGCAATCGACCGGGCGACGCATTCGGCGGCGAGCGCGCCGATTTCCGTCAGGTCGCGTAACGTTGGCGTCTCGGCGGCGCGCGCGGTGGAGGCGGCGAAGACGATGTCGCCGTCGCCCGGGCTGAACGCGGGCCGTATCGCGAGCGCGAGGCCGCCCGAGGCCATGATCGCGATGCGCGTCATCTGCGCCTTCGAAAACGCGGCGTCGGTGGCGACGACGGCGAGCGTCGTATTGTCGGGATCATCGCTCGCCAGCGCGAGTCGAAACGCGTCCTCGGGCGGGTCGCCCTCTCCGAGGCCGCCGAATTCGCTCGCGCGTTCATAGGACGCCGCCCAGAAATGCGGGGACGATCCGCGCGTCGTCCGCCCGGCCGCGTTGACCGCGACCAGCGCGCCGACGAGGAAGCCGCGTGAAGTGACCGCGCTCGCCGAGCCCACGCCGCCCTTCAGGTCACAGGTCCAGGCGCCGTAGCCCGCTCCCACCGTGCCGAGCGCGAAATCGGAGCCGGCGCTCTCGACTGCGGCATAGCCGAGGTCGCCGTAGGGCGGGTGGCGGCCCCAAGCCTTGTCGCCGCCA
>JBAQGU010000882.1:0-1940 GCA_049287975.1 Roseiarcus sp. | reverse complement strand
TCGTTCATGTGGCGGGATACGGCCGCGATATTGGCGCGCTCCGCTTCGTCCTCGGCCTCGATGTTGGCGGTCCAGCCCAAGGCGCCGGAAGCGCGTAGCGGCATGGCCGGCGGCGGGGCGAAGCGGTCGAGGTATTCGCGCGCCTGCGCGGGGTCGGCGAAGACGCGCCCGCCCGCTTCGCCGATCGCGTCCTTCCACCAGGACGCCGGTTGATAGCCGAATTCCCTGATGAGGCTGCCGGTGATTCGCAACTCGCGATCCCTTCGTTCTCGTTTGTCCATATCGCGTACGAGCCAGGGCGTCGAGCCGATGCGCCAGGGCGACAAACCGACCCCGAGCGAAAGTACGCGATTCGTAACCCGATCGGCTCGGCGCCTCAGAATGAAGACGATTATAGGGTAGAGGAAGCCAATCGGGTTGCGCGGCAGTTGCCGGGAAATCGCACATCGATCCTGAAGCGTGACTTCGCCGATCACTCCGCGGGCGCGCGAAGAAAAAGCCGCCCGAAGGCGGCCGTGCTTCCTGAGTGTTGACCCTATTTATCGGCGGCGTGCTTCACTTCAACGCGCGGCGTGCGGATAGGTTCCTGGTCTCGAAATGATGGGAAGTTTCAGGAAACGCAGGTAGCCGCGTCCCTTTTCGGTTCCCGGCCGCTTCTCATAGGCCTGGAACGTACGCGTTCCGAACTGCCTTCTGACTTCGTCGCTGATCATTTCCTCAATAGTCGGACATTCATTTTGGCTGGTCATCGTCCTCTCCCTCGTGGTTGACCGATTCAACGCGAAGAAGAGAAAACTGTTCCCAGGCGAATGGGTGCGAACCAAAAACCGGATTGCCAAGCTCGAAAATAAGCGAGGGCGAGCACGATTGGACGGCCCCTGCAGAGGGCCTGTTCAATAGCCCACAGTCCTCGAGTGCGCGGCTGCTCGCGCATAAGGCTCCTTCTAACAAGGGGTTGAGCAAAGCGTCGCCGTAACTCCACGTTCACAACGTGCATTTGATCCGACGTCGCGCGAAGCAGGCGACGGTGCGGCAAGAACGGCCCCAGTGCTTAACGCCGGGGCCATGTAATATCGAAATTTCGAATTAGGCAGCGCTTCTGACCGCGTCCACGAGATGGTGCGGCGCGCCCGCTTCTTCGCCGCGAAGAACATTCCCGTCCTCATCGCCAATTCGCGCGGCCCAGAAAACCTCGGCGAACTCACCACCGAGCTCGGCGCCAGCGTCAAGGCGGTCACGGTCGACGAAGCTAGAGAAGCCGATATCATCCTCGTCGCGGTCGGAGCGGTCGCTTTCAAGGACATCGGCGCGGTGCTGCGGGACGGGTCGGGCAAGACCGTCATCGACGCGACGAACGGCTTCATGCTGCCGCCGGAGGTGCAGCAGACCGAATACCAAGGTCGGCTCACATCCGAGGTCAACGCGGAGCGTGTTCCGGGCGCAAAGCTGGTCAAGGCCTTCAATCAACTGCCGGTCAAGGTTCTCGCCAGCCCATTGCCCGACGATGTCGGTCGAAGAGTCGTGTTCGTCTCGAGCGACCATCAGGATGCGAGTGCTACCGTCGCGGCTCTTGCGGAAAGCCTTGGCTTTGCGGCCATCGAAGTCGGCGAGATTGCAGCAGGCGGCCGCCTGATCCAGGCGCGGGCGTCCCGCGTATCTCAGAATTTCGTCAAATACCCGATGTAGGGTTGGTCGAAAGCCGACGGTCCATCGACGCGGCTTTGATGGCTCGTTGACGCGTACAATGTCATGGGCGCCTCCTCTGCTGCTTCTGGATTACGGTCACACTTTACTCACCCCCCTGAGTGCGCACCGCTTGTGCATAACGCTCCTTAAGCGTCACCGTAATCTCCTCGATCCCGGCGGATCGAGCCTGACCATGCCTTCGCCGAGGATGCGCGTCTCGATGACTCAAGTGACGCTCGTGACGCTCCGGTTGA
>JBAQGU010000881.1:0-10903 GCA_049287975.1 Roseiarcus sp. | reverse complement strand
CGGCCGATTACCACATCACGCTCCGTTTCATCGGCGACGTCGATACCCGCATGACAAGGGATATCGCCGACACGCTCGAAATGGTGCGCCGACCGCCGGTTTCGATCCAATTCGACGGCTTGAGCTGGTTTGGCGGCGACAAGCCTCGGGCGGTCGTCGCGCGGATCAAGCCGACTCACGAATTGATCGACTTACAGGCCGAGCATGAACGCCGTCTTCGGCGCCTCGGCCTGCCGCCGGAGACGCGCAATTTTACGCCGCACGTGACTTTGGCGAGTCTGCGCTCGACATCGACCCCCGCAATCGCCGATTATCTCGGCGCGAGGGGCGCGCTGAAGGCGCCGCCCTTCGAGGCCCCACGTTTCGTGCTCTATTCCGCGCGCGATTCTGTCGGCGGTGGTCCCTATATCGTCGAAGTCGACTATCCCCTGCGCTGAAAGTCGCGCCGATGCCGTTGCAAATCGACATCGCTTCCCGACGGGTCTCGCTGGACCCTCGCGACCCCGGGTTTTACGGCGATCCTTATCGCGCCTATCGCGAAATTCAGGCCGCGACGCCCGTCTTTTTCTGGGAGCAATATGGCCATTGGTGCTTCTGCCGCCACTCCGATGTCTCGGCGTTGTTGCGAGACCGGCGGTTCGGACGACAAATTCTCCAGGTGGCGAGCCGCGAAAGTCTGGGTTGGCCGGAGCCGCCGGCGCATCTCGAACCTTTCGACGCCATCGAACGGCATTCGCTTTTGGAGCTCGAACCGCCCGAACACACCCGCTTACGCGCCATGGTCAATCGCGCGTTCGTTTCGCGCCAGGTCGAGCGTCTGGCGCCGCGCATCGCGGCGCTGGCGCATGGATTGATCGATGGTTTCGAGGCGGCCGGAGAGGCGGATCTGATTTCCGCATTCGCGACCCCGATTCCGGTCGCCGTGATCGCCGAACTGATCGGCGCGCCGGCCGAGATGGCCCCGAAGCTGCTCGAATGGTCCCACCGGATGGTCGCAATGTATCAGTTCGGCGTCACCCGTGAGGTCGAGGATTCGGCGGCCTCCGCCGCGAAGGATTTTGCGCAATTCCTACGGGAATATATCGCGCGCCGCCGCGCTGACCCGCGAGACGACCTGATCAGCCGCCTGATCGAAGCGGAATCCGACGGCGCCCGTCTGACCGAAAGCGAACTCGTGACGACTTGCATCCTCCTGCTCAACGCCGGTCACGAGGCGACGGTCCACGGCATTGGCAACGGCCTCAAAGCGATGCTGGAGCACAGGGGCGCGCCCTCCGCGGACTTCAGCGTCGACGAGGCCATGGTCGAAGAATTGCTGCGGTTCGATGCGCCGCTGCATCTCTTCACACGCTACGCGATGCGGGACGTCGAAATCGCGGGAATAGGATTGCGGCAGGGCGATCGGATCGGGCTCCTGCTCGGCGCCGCCAATCGCGACCCGCTGATCTTTGCCGAACCGGACCGGTTCGATCCACGCCGTGCGCCCAATCCGCACCTGGCGTTCGGCGGAGGCATTCACTTCTGCGTCGGCGCGCCCTTGGCGCGATTGGAATTGCGCGTCGCGCTGAATATCGTCCTGCAACGCCTGCCCGGCCTGCGGCTGACCCGAGCGCCGCGCTATCGCGACGCGTATCATTTTCATGGGCTGGAGGCTCTCTGGGCGAATTGGTGACGCGCCGGGCCTCTCGCCCCTCGACGACGAGCCGAACCGCGGCCAATATTTTTCGGGATTGATTGTTTTCAATGTGTTGCGAGCCGGTAAATTTTCCTCGTCGACTTTTGCGCGCGCCCAACCGGTGGGCGTGGCCGAGAGCGCCGGACGCTCGGCGGGGTAGACGGCGCGCTCGGAAGCGACGGTCCCATCACGCCAGATAATTTCCCCGAATCGATTGTTTTCAACGCGATGCGAGCTGGAAAATTTCTGGGCCGCCTTCTTGTGCGCGGCAGATTGGAGGGTTGCGCCGGGCGCCGCGGGCGCTCGGCCGGGCGGACGTCTCGCCCCGGAAACCATCCCTTTCCGCGCACGATTCCGCGCCTGCAAACCGCCCTCGAACGTCTTGTCGCGTGCGATAACTCCCGATCGTCGAGGTATGCGATTTGCGAGTCGCACGCAGCCATCCGTCGGACCGATCCTCGGCCGCGCCGGCATTCCCGCGACGGTCCGCGCCCGCGCGCTCAGCGAACGATCTTCGAAGCTGGCGATCTCCGTCGCGAGCGCGTTCCCTCGCGCGGCGAACCGACGGTCGGGCAGGGGGCGCGGAGCGCTTCGAGAGCGGACGGGATCGGACACGGTGTTACGGCTCAGGTTTGTTCAGCTCGAAAAAAGCCTAGCACAAATTCTGACAAACAGAAAGTAAATTCGACAACAATTGATATCGGCCTAGAAACGACATTCATTGGACGCCGACGGCAAGGAGCTGACCTCGCCCGAGCTTTGGGCGTTGTTCCGCCGCGCCTATCTCCTGGATGATGCGCTGATGGCGCTCATCAAGCAGCAGACGGTTCCGACCAGCCCGGACAATCGCGAGCTCGTCGCGACGCTGCGCAAGGCTGACGGGGCGACGGTGACAATCGAAGGAGCGGGCAACGGCCCGATCGACGCCTTTGTCGACGCCTTGAAGAAGGCGTTCGGGGTCGACTTCTCGTTCATCGACTATCACGAGCACGCGGTCGGGCGCGGCGCCAACGCGACCGCGGCAAGCTACGTGGAGATCCAGGACGCCGAAGGCCGCGCGCTGCATGGTGTGGGGATGGACCCCAATATCGTGATGGCCTCGCTCAAGGCCACGCTCGGCGCCGTTTTGAGGCTGACGCGGCGGGAGGGCAGGCTCTGAGCATTTGAAGGGTCGCATCACGCGCCGGAAAGCGAGACCGCCGCGTCCGACCCACCATCCCAACGGGCGAATTGTCCGCAGCCTTCAGCGCGAGCGGGACAAGTCAACGAGAGGCTGGGGGCCAGGGAGGACAGGCACGGTCGGGAAGCTGCTTCCCGCCAGCGCGGCGTCCTCCGAACTCGTCCGGCGCGGCGTCGCGCACGCGAAGGTGGCGCCAATGAGGTGTCCGGCTGGCTCAAATTTGAGCCGCGAGTCGGGTCACTCGGCCGTTGTCGAAGTTTTTCTGCGGCGCTGCCCCCGAATTTCTTAACATCGCCCAAATCGCCGCGTAGTAATTGAGTTTCGGCGCAAGGTTGCGCGTTGATCGACAAGTCCAGACGTCGCGACATTCAGGCCGCTCCCGTCGGCTTATCGAGGGGGGCAAGCGCCGGCTTGCGCATCACGCTCCCGCGTGCACAGGAGCCATGGACATGTCTCATGCGTTCAATCTGACGGCGCCCGGCCAGCTGCGGCGCGACGCGCGCATCATCGGGCTCCTGTTCGCCAGCACGACCAGCATTATCGGGTCGGGCTGGCTGTTCGGCGCTTTTCACGCGGCGAAGATCGCCGGCCCCTTAAGCATCTGGAGCTGGATCGTCGGCGGCGTCATCATCGTGCTCATCGCGCTCTGCTTCGCCGAGCTCGCGGCGCTCTTCCCGCGCAGCGGCGCGCTCGTGCATATGAGCCACGCGAGCCATGGCGAGGGGCTCGGCCGCATCTGGGCCTGGATGCTGTTCCTCGCCTATGTCGCGGTCCCGTCGGTGGAGGCGGAGGCGGTCGTCACCTACGCCAACAACTACCTTCCCTACTTCCTCCAGCCGCACACATCCGGCCTCCTGACGATTGCCGGATTCTTCGCCTGCGCCGTGTTGCTGTTGATCTTCGCTTGGCTCAATCTGCTCGCGGTGCGCACGCTGCTGACCGTCAACTCCACCGTGACATGGTGGAAGATTGCGGTGCCGGTGCTGACCCTCATCGTCCTCATCCTGGCGAGCTCGCATTGGAACGTGTGGGCGGCCGATCCACACAGCTACAAGTTCTCCGGCATTTTCACCGCCCTGCCGACCGCCGGGATCGTGTTCAGCTACCTCGGCTTCCGCACCGCCATCGACCTCGGCGGCGAAAGCGCGAATCCTGGTCGCGACATTCCCCTTGCAGTCGTCGGCTCGGTGGTTATTTCGGGTGTCATCTACGTCCTGCTTCAGTTCGCGTTCCTGATGGCGCTGAGGCCAGAGGATCTCGCCCATGGATGGTCGCAGCTCACCTTCGCTGGCGCGGCGGGACCGTTCGCGGGGCTGGCGGCGACGCTCGGGCTCGGCTGGCTTGCGGCCCTGCTCTACATCGACGCCTACGTCTCTCCGAGCGGCACGGCGCTCATGTACATGACCGGCGGCTCTCGCATCCTATACGCGACGGGCGAGACCGCCGCGGGCCCGCGCTGGCTCACCACGCTGAACTCGGCCCGCGCGCCGTGGGTCGGCGTGCTGGTCATGTGGGCCGTCGGCGTCCTGTTCCTGTTGCCCTTCCCGGCGTGGCAGCTCATGGTGTCCTACATCACCTCGGTGACGGTCATCACCTACGGACTGGGGCCGGTCGTGCTTCTGGTTCTGCGCCGGAACCAACCGACGCTTCGGCGGCCGTTCCGCCTGTGGGGCGCCGAGGTGATCGCGCCGATCGCCTTCATCTGCAGCAACTGGATCCTCTACTGGACCGGTTTCAAGACCGACAGCTTCCTGTACATTATTATGATCATCGTCTTCGTGCTCTACACCCTCTACTACCATCTGGTCGCCCGGATGACGCCGGCGGAGTTCGGCTGGCGCTACATCGCCTGGCTGCTTGCCTGGTTCGGCGGCATGTGGATTATCTCGGCGGTCGGCGACATCGACGGCGGCCGCGGCTGGCTGACCTTCTGGCCGGCGGCGATCGTTGTTGCGATCTGGAGCCTCATCGTCATCGAACTCGCGCTCCGGTCGGCGCTGCCCGCGGTCGAGACGGCGGAAATGATGGCGCAGATGGAGTCGACGGTCTGAGGGCGCGCCGGGCGATGACGCCGTCGTAATCGTCGGGATAGCGCATCACTTTGATGAGGCCCAGCGGCCCCAGAAAGAGCATCTGTCGAAAAAAACCGCCTTCCGCTTCAGCCGCCTTCGCCCTCAGCGCCGCGCGATCAAGGCTCGAGCCTCAGCGCCCGCCAGGCGGCGCGGCGATGCTCGAGGCTAGGGCTTGGGCGCGCTGCTCGGCGTCGTCGAACGCTTGCGCTGCGCCGCCGCTTCGTCGCGCGCTTCGGCCAGATTGTCGGCGATGGTCAAAGCGGCCATGATGACGAGCCGCTGGTCGCCGATCTCCCCGAACGCCGTGCGCATTTCGCCGATCTTCTCATCGATCATGTCGGCCAGCGATTCGAGCCGCGCTTCTTCGCCCTCGTTGCACGCCCGATACTTGCGGCCGTCGATGGTTACCGAAACCTGTGACATGGCGCGCGCCTTTTCCACGGGCCGACCGGCCTTATGACTCCGAATCCGGCGCCGACCGGCCGAGAACGCGTTCAATCGCCTCAGCGGCATGGGCGAGCCGCTTGGCCGCTTCTGTGTTGGCGGATTCCAGCGCCCGCGACCGGTCGACGACCGCGTCGAGTTCGACCGAGGCGGCTCATTCTCAATCTGCCAGCGAAGGTCGAGATGGCGACGCCCAACACCTACGCCGACCAGTTCGAATGGTTCGGGCGGCGCATATCCGACCGCTCGAAGCGCCTGCTTTACGCTTCTGTGACGGCGCTTCTGCCGGATGAAGCGCCGATCGCCAATGCTCACGACCGTGCCGATTCCCGCGCCCGAGCCGGAAGGCTTGATCGTCGACGCGGGGTTCGGGTACGGTCGATCAGGGCTTTTTTGATCTGGAGGAACGCGATGGACGAGGCGAGGGCGATCGACGCCGCGCCGAGCAGCGGCGCCAAACCGAATCCGCCACCCAGTGTGCCCGCCACGACCGAGGAATCCGAGCGTAACCCGATTTTCGACGCCCTCGTCGGACCCGATGGTGAAATCGCGGGCCTTGTCGCCTATTCCATCTACAAGCAGAACAAGCGGGCTTGGCTCGACGCTTTCATCAAAGCCACGAAGCGAATTCCGACCGAAGCCGAGACGCGCTCCTACATTATTGGCGAGAGCACCGAGCGCCGGCTGGCCACCTATCGACAGCTCGCGGCGGCTACGCTCGGAGGTCAGTCGATTCGGCTCAGGGGCGTTTCGTCCCTCGGTCGATCCGGGCGTCTGACGGGCGCGCTGTGGTCGCTCGTCGCGCTCGCGGCGCTGGTCGTCATTGGCATAGCCCTGCGCTATAGCAGCAAATAGCTCAGCGCACGATCGTGAGCCGCCGAGACGCCCTCGTAACGCCTGTATAAAGCCATCGGGCTCGATGTTCGCGGAAGGCCCGGCTCTCGTCGAACACGATCACATCATCCCATTGCGAGCCTTGCGCCTTGTGGACGGTGAGGGCGTAACCGTAGTCGAACTCGTCGGATTCTCGGCGCACGAGATAGGGCAGGTCCGCTTCGCCGCCTTCGAAGAAGGCCTTCAGGACGGCGACGTTGGTTGGCGCGCGCGAGGGCTCGTCCTCGGAGCGCACGGTCATGCGTACGAAATCCTTGCGAATGCCGCCGAGCTCTTCGACCCGCCAAAGTCCGCCATTGATCAGGCCCTTCGTGCGGTCGTTGCGCAGACAGACCAGCTTGTCGCCGGCGACGGGCAAGAGCTCGCCGAGTCCGCGCAATGTCCGAATCCGTTGATTGTAGAGCCGGCGCGTCCGGTTGAGTCCGACCAAGACCTGATCTGCTGCGAGAACCCTCGGCGCCTCGATCTGCTCGCGGGGGATGACTTGGCTCTCGCCGTAAGTCCCGTATGCGATTTGCCCGCCGTCGCGCACGATCTGCGACAGGCGAATGATCGGATTGTCCTCCGCCTGACGATGAATCTGCGTGAGCATCACATCGGGTTCGGCCTCGGTGAAGAAACCGCCGCCCTTGACCGGCGGTAATTGCGCGGGATCGCCCAGAACCAGGATCGGTTTGCGGAACGAGAGCAGATCGCGCCCGAGTTCCGCGTCGACCATCGAGCACTCGTCGATCACGATCAGGCCGGCGCGCGAGGCCGGCCCGTCCTTGTTGAGCGTGAATATCGGCGGACCCTCCGCGCCCTCGTTCGCACGATAGATCAGCGCGTGGATCGTCGAAGCGCCGACGCAACCCTTTGAGCGCAGCACCAGCGCCGCCTTGCCCGTGAAGGCGGCGAAAACCGCCTCGCCCTGCGCGCCTTCCGCGATATGTCGAGCCAGCGTCGTCTTGCCGACGCCGGCATAGCCGAACAGCCGAAACACCTGTGGCTCGCCAGCCCGTAGCCAGCGACTGACCTGGTCGAGCGCCGCGGCCTGCTCGCTCGACCAGTGCTTCGCCAGGGTTGAGGTTGCGTGCGCGACGGGCGGCGGGGCGACGGCCGCCTTGCCCTCGGGAGCCACCGTCTCTGCGGCCTTCGCGCGCGGCCGCCTGCGCATTCGGTCGAGATCTACCTCGGCGCCGCAACGCGCGCATACGACCGGGCGTTTGGCGAGGTCGTAGAACTTCGCGCCGCAGGCTTGGCATTGGCGTTTGGTTCCCAGTCTCACCGTCCGGATCGCCCTCACAAAATGCACGGCGCCTGGCGAATCCGCCAAGCTTTCCGACTTCCGGCAGGCCTCGTCGGCCTGATCTCGCGTCGCCACCACTTAATCCGATTCGCGGAAGGCGCGCCGAGCGATGTAGGTCGAGCGTCCCGTTCAGAATTGTTTCATGTTTACGGATCAGCGTGGCGCGGGAAGGATCCGGTCGGCCGCGTCGCCGCAGCGGATGGGTCTTGAACGTATCGGCCGCCGCGCCATATTCTTGGAGGCCGGTGCGTCGCCTGATGGGGCGACCGGTCGTCGTTCCAGACAGCCGGTAAGGTCGTTCTAGCGAAGACCGAGGCGGCGGAGCGCCTTGGAAAGGGCTTCGGGAATGGTGCGCGTACCGGCATTGAGTTCTCCGTTTTTGCTTGGCTTCGATCAGATCGAGCGGGCGCTCGACAAAGCGTCGAGGTCGGCGTCGGACGGATATCCTCCCTACAACATCGAACGAATCGCCGCCGCGGGCGACGCGCCGGAGCTTTTGCGCATCACGCTTGCGGTGGCGGGATTCGCCCGCGATCAAATTGAAGTGACGCAGGAGGAGAGCCAGCTGCTGATACGGGGACGTCAGCAGGAAGACAAGGCCCGAGACTACGTCTATCGCGGGATAGCCGCGCGGCAATTTCAACGCAGTTTTCTGCTTGCGGAAGGCATGCATGTCGTTGGCGCCGAACTTGCTGATGGATTGCTGTCGGTCGACGTTGCTCGCCCCCAGCCCGAACGCGTAGTGAGGAAAATTTTAATTTCGGCGCGCGACTGAATGCGTGTGCGTCGCGGCGGGCGCGCCTGAGGCGGCCCCGACAGGAGTGTGAACAGATGTCCAACGCCAGCGAAAGGATAGCAGCTTTGACCCCGCAGGAGTTCGCCCACCTGGGCGGCGGCGCGATCGCTTATGTCAAGACGATCAAGTCCGAGGATGCGCAGCGATTGTTCCCGCAAGCCCCGGCGATCCGGCCCGGCTTGCGCTTGTTCGCACTGCTCGGCGCCGACGGCTCGCCGATCATGTTGACCGACTCCAAAGACGCCGCGCTCGCCAACGCCTGGGAACACGAGCTGGAGACCGTCAGTCTGCACTGACTCTTATATGGTTTTCGGCTTTGTCGAAGGCGTTCTTCGGCCTTGTCGAAGGTGAAGGGTAGGCGCCGCCCGTCCGGCCCGGTCATAGCTCGCCTGCCCCGGCCGAATCGTCTAAAAGTGGCGCCTGACGCGAATAGATGGCCTCATGCGCACTTATCTCGAACTTTTGCGTGAAGCGCTCGACGCGGGCGTCGTCAAAAACGATCGTACGGGCGTTGGCGTTCGTTCGCTGTTCGGCCGGCAGATTCGCTTCGATTTGCGCGACGGCTTTCCGTTGGTCACGACCAAGCGGCTACACCTGAAGTCGATCGTGCACGAATTGATCTGGTTCCTGAACGGCGACGCCAACATCGGCTATCTCGCGGCCAATGGCGTATCGATCTGGAATGAGTGGGCCGACGAGAACGGCGATCTCGGCCCCGTGTACGGCAAGCAATGGCGCGCCTGGGCCGGCGCAGACGGCAAGAACTACGACCAGATCGCTTGGCTGCTATCGGAGATCAGACGCAACCCGAATTCACGCCGTCTGATCGTCTCGGCCTGGAACGTGCCCGAAATCGAGCGGATGAAACTGCCGCCGTGCCATTGCCTTTTCCAGTTTCACGTCGCCGATGGGCGGCTTTCCTGTCAGCTCTACCAGCGTTCCGCCGATATCTTCCTCGGCGTTCCCTTCAACATCGCGAGCTACGCGCTCTTGACTCATTTGGTCGCTCGGGAATGCGGTCTCGGGGTCGGCTAGTTCGTACATACATTCGGCGATGCGCAACTCTATCGCAATCACGAGAACCAGGCGCGCGAGCAGCTCGCGCGCACCCCGCGCCCGCTGCCTCGGCTCAGGCTGTCTCCGGCCGCGCCGTCGCCACGTGGCGCTCTGTTCGACCTGAAGGCTGCGGACATCGTCTTCGAGGGCTACGATCCCTGGCCGGCCATCAAGGCGCCGGTGGCGGTGTGAGCGGTCCGATCGTCTCGTTGATCGCGGCCGTCGCTCGCAACGGGGCGATCGGCACGGGCAATGCGTTACCGTGGCGCCTGTCCAGCGACCTCGAGCGATTCAAGGGGCTGACGATGGGCAAGCCGGTGATCATGGGGCGAAAGACGTTTCAAGCGATCGGCCGGTCCCTGCCGGGCCGAGAAACGATCGTCGTCACGCGCGACCGGGCTTGGGTCCATCCCGGCGTCGCCGTCGCGCACGATATCGCAGCGGCGCTCGGCATTCCGCGTGGAGCCCCAGAGATCATCGTCGCCGGGGGCGGCGAGATTTATGCTCAGATGATCGGAATCGCGGACCGGCTTTACATTACCGAGGTCGATCTGGCGCCGCCGGCCGACGCGCGCTTTCCCGCAATCAACAAGACGTGGTGGCGTGAAGTGAAGCGGGAGAAGGGCGTGCGAGGGCCGCGCGACGCAGCGGATTTCGTGTTCGTGCATTATGAACGGGTGAAGTGAAATGGCTAGGCTGCCGAACCACCGGTTTGTCGCCGTGTCTCGTCGAAGGGTTGCCACCTCCAGGTCGCCCCGAAGGGCCACCGTAGCCCTATTGTCGGCGCGGTCCGTTTTCCAGCGCCCGCGAGACAGCGTCTGCGTCGCCCGCGATCGCGCGAAGATACGCTCTCGCGGGTTGATCCGGTTCGGTGCGGCCTTGCTCCCAGTCACGCAACGTGCCGAGCGGAATATGATAGCGACAAGCGAACTCCTCTTGGGTCAAACCAAGGGCGCGACGCAACGTCTTCGCGCGTGGCACTCGCCGCGCCGATCGCAATTCGTCGGCGGTCATCGGCCGCGCGTCAGGATCGGCGGCCGCGGCCGCCGATATCTCTTCCTCGGACATCGGACGCATCGGCCTCTTCGGAAAAGGTCGTTCCGTCCCGTCAGGAAGCATTTCCACGACCGTCTTATCGGGGAGAATTCTCGCGGAAATAATCGTCTGTTTCATGGCGCTCTGCCTTCCGGGCTGAAATGATACGAATACGCTCGCCTCGCTCTGTATACGTTACGTGCAACAACACGCCTTCGCACATGCCCAATATATTGAAACGGTCCTCGCCGTAGTCTTCACTATCGTCAAGCCAATCGATCGCAAAAACGTCGCTTATTGCAACAGCGGCGTGTTCGAAGGAGACGCCGTGGATCCGCCAATTTCGAGCTGCCTTTCGTGGATCCCATTCGAAGCGGACCTTTGTCATATACTGATTACCAGTAGTAAAGTCAACCGCTGCGCCCCTACCTCAAAATCTTCCCCGGGTTGAACATGTTCGTCG